>CAJQOX010000198.1 GCA_905480075.1 uncultured Aureispira sp.
TTTTTTTTATCGTATTCATAGATATAATCAAGAGATTCTGAAGAAATTATTTCCCCGTTCCCACTGTAGCTTTTTTCTGCGATCACATTCCCTTTTTCATCATATTTGTGACTTTTTCTGTATCCGGGAACGTTTTCACCGGTAAAAACCGTTTGCATAATCTCCCTCCCCGCATCATCGTATTTGTAATAATATTTCAGGTTCAGATTACCTGTTTCATCGTATATTAAAGTTTCAGTTCTGTTGGCGTTTCCGTCATATTTATGGGTTTTTCTGGTTTGATAATCTGCACCTGAATAACTTTCAATACACTGATTTTCCCTTCCTTGCTTATCATAGCTGAATATTGCTTTTTTTACTTCCTTTCCGTTGATTAATTCAGTGCATACAGACAGTTTATTTTCAGTATAAAAAAACCTGTCTGTTTTATTTGTACCTTGTTCTTCGCAAGTACTTTCGATACAATAACCTTCCTCATTATATTTTTTTTCACAGTTTCCGCTTATTTTTTTATTCTTATCAAAGGATGTAACAGAAGAGATAAAGCCGGCATTATTATAATTGGTCAACACACCACTTTTCAGCATCCTTTTGATACCTGAGCTATCTTTAATGGGTATATAGTACCAGGTTTCTGTAAGTTTTATCTTTCCATTCAGGTTTTCTATTTTATAATCATTGTTTAAAGAATCCTTTTGATCTATCTCTTTGCTATCCGTAATACAGCCTGTTATTTGTATAATCAGCAGAATCAGAATCAGTTGTTTCATTATTTAAAATTTAGTAATCGATTAATTTAGTGCAAACATAATAAGTTTTTCCTTTATTTCACAAAGCTGTCATTTATCAGATAGCTTTTCTTTTGTAAAAATCCTATTATATAATATTTGTCTGAGCCTTCTTTCATTTATGATTTTAATACCATATATTCGTAATATCTGAATTCGGTATTTGTTTTGCAGTACTGTTATTGTTCAGGTAGATAATGTATTTTTATCCCTTTTTTATTACAATAAATTTTATGTTTTTTTAAACCCGGTATTTATGAAAAAGCTTACTATTCTTTCCCTTATTCTTCTCTTTATTTTTAGCAACAACATTAATGCTCAGGAAGACAAATACAGGGCTATTCAGGGCTTTGGTTATCTTCACACTCAGGTTACCATGCTTATTGTTCACTGGAAAACCCATCCATTAAATCACAAACCTGTTGATAAACATGAAGCAGAATTACAAGACCATATTATCAATGAATTGGAACATGATGAAGAATGGGTTGAATTTATGATGGTAGAAGGGAGTCTCAGTCATTTTTCTGATCATATAGATGAATCTGTTCAGAAGATTATCAATGAGAACCTGCAATTTTATCACAGTGTATTAACGCATCTCCGAAAACCGGAAGATATCAGTTCAAAAATTGAAGATTGGCAGAAAAAACTAAAAGAAGCAGAGAAAAAGCTTTTCAACACAATATATCCGGCACTTTGTAAGTGAATAATTAGTAGAAAGTAGAAAGTCTGAATTTGCTTTGCAAATTATGTCATTCTATCTCTTACTTACTACTTTCTACTAAAGTCAGGTCTTTTCGCAGGTTTCTGAAAACATAATCATGTTCTTGTTCGATACCTGTTCTTTCCAGTGGTTCCCAGTAAATTCTTGGATATAATTCTGAGGTGTAGGTTGTGATTCTTGTCATTTTACAGTGGCCATTTTCCAATTCCTCAAAGGTATAAATAGCTTCTTTGAAGCCCATCCACACTCTACCTGTCAGTTGATAATCGATGACATCCATCCTGAGGATTTTGCCTTTTTCCATTTCAGTTACCCGTTCCACGATTGTGCCTCCCTTAAAATAACAAGTACGCAATCCACCTACTTTTTCTTCTTCCAGGATACATTTTTGCGGAACAGGCAGATCAAGTTTCATTAAAAAGGTTTTTTCCACATCCAATGTATCAACGGATTTGATAGTCTCGTATACCTCAAGAGGGGAGTAGGGCAATATAATCTCTGTGCTTACTTCCACAATTTCCTTTTCTTTGTGAGTAAGCTGTTTTTCAGCTATTCCAAAAACCATGAACAGACATAATGGAAATATAGAACTTTTGAGAAGATTGTCATCTAATAGGTCATCATCAGGATTCTCTCCTTTTGAAAAACTATTAAAAAGTGCTTTAAATAAAAACTTTATGACATACCCGACAGCTATAAAAAAAAGAACGATCGGCATTGCCATAAGAATACAGACCATGCCTTCGAGTTCTCCTGCCAACAGACAAATACAGAAAATCACCAATGAGAAAACCAGTCCTGCAAAACTGAAGGATTTCACCTTTTTACCTCCTAAAAGATAGCCTAGGATAAAAGGTAGAAATACAAAAAATGATATCCCGAACCCTACAAGATCAAATTCAAGTAAGGTAAACCCCAAGCCTAAGAAAATCAATGTAAGCAGTGCGGTTTGTTTGAAATCTTTTTTCATCTGTCAATTTATGAATCCCAAGAATTATTTGCAGGAAAATGGAATTCAGATTACCCCCTATACCCTGTGCCCCGTTTTCTAATATAAAAATCATTGCAGCAATAAGTTTCGGGAACATTATTAGTGCCTTTTTCCATTAGATCAAAAAAATCTTTCTTTGAAAAGTTTTTGCTGACTTTCAGGTAGTTTGATTTTTGTTCTTTGAAGCATAACATAGATCCAAAAAATCCATTACCGTAGGGACTGTAATCGGAATAAAGACAACCATAACAGTTTTTGAATTTATAGTTTTCTCCCATTTTTTCCTTCAAAATATCAAGGGCATCTTCAAACAGATCTCCCTCACTTTTGTAGGTCTTTAAGCCGATTTTTATTTGAAAAGTAGCCGTTTCTTCTTCAATACCACCATTTGATGCAGGTTTTCCCAATTTCAAAAGTACTGTCAGGGTCGTAGTCAATTCTTTTTGTGTAGCGACCTCTATTATTGTCAGAGGAAATTCAAAGTTGAGACTACAGTTACACAGATCGGCGCTGAATTTATCGGAATCATGAAAGGGGACTCTGTTCAGTGTGAATCGTTTCAATTGTTCTTCGGAATAGTCTGACTCATCCATTAAATCAAAATCGTCCAGACGCTGACCTAAGAATTCCACTCCATCTATTGTTAAGGAATATAACCATTCATTCTTACAAATCAGAAGCAGTTCTGATGACACAGAACCTGAATTGTCAGTATATATTACGGGAATTTCCATCTTGGTCGTTGTTGAGTTAAAAAAAACAGGTAAAGTGTATTCACTTTACCTGTTTTAAAATTATCAGGGTTTAATATGTCCATATCTGCGTGGAAAAGGGATAGTTTCCCGAACATGATGCAAATCGCAGGACCATCTGACCAGTCTTTCGAGCCCAAGGCCAAAACCTGCATGTGGAACGGACCCGAACCGTCTGAGATCGAGATACCATTCAAAATCTGCCTGATCCAGTTGATGTTCTTCAATTTTTTTGAGTAATATATTGATATCAGTTTCACGTTCTGAACCCCCGATTATTTCTCCGAAACCATCCGGTGCAAGCAAATCCACCCCTTTAACATAATCAGGATTGCCATCCACTTCCTTCATGTAGAAGGCCTTGATTTTTGCAGGCCAGTTGTAGACCATCACAGGAGTGGAGAATACCCTGGTAAGTACCGTTTCGTCAGAAGAACCGAAATCTTCCCCCTCTTTAAAATTCTTTGCTGATTCAATCCATTCAGGGATGTTCCTCACCTGTTCTTCCGCAACTTTAATTTCTGATAGCATTTTAGCAATCAGCTTCTCATTATGTTTTCTTGCCCCTTTTTTCATTCCGGCTTTAATAGCCTTCTCACGTTCTGCAATATCTGTTTTGTGAGCCTCAATCAAATTTTTTGCAGCCCTAAGATCTTCCTCCTGAAGCGTAATAGCATTTTTACCATCAACATCTATACTTCCATTGAGGATTTTTACAGCTTCTGTATAAGCAACCTGAGGGAACTCACCCTCTACTACCGCCTGCAGCTTTGAGGTGTCCCGGCCGAGCATTTCAAATTCTATAGTACACTTTTCCAGTACACGGCTGATGACGTGTTTGACAAAGCGCTCTATCAGTACCATATTTGTTTCGTTTGTTGCAAAGGCGACCTCAGGTTCTATCATCCAGAATTCTGCCAAATGTCTTGGAGTATTTGATTTTTCTGAACGAAATGTAGGGCCGAAAGTATATACCTTGTTCATTGCCATAGACATTGCCTCGGCATAGAGTTGTCCGGATTGAGAAAGATAGGCGGGCTGACCGAAGAAATCCGTTTCGAACAAATCGGTGGTTCCTTCACAGGCACTGCCCGTAAGTAAAGGCGCATCCATCTGAACAAAGCCATCTTGCTGGAAAAAGTCGTGGATTCCCATAATTAATTGATTCCGTACCCGGTTGATAGCCCACTGACGCCTTCTGCGCAACCACAAATGACGGTGTTCTTCCAAAAAGTTGGGACCGTGTTCCTTGTCCTCTTTTGTAATTGGAAAATCCTTTGCAATATGGTAAATCTCAAAACTGCTGACTTGAATTTCATACCCTCCAAGGCTGCGTTCGTTTCTGATTAATTTTCCGGAAAAGGCAGCAGAACTTTCCAGGCTAAGATTTTTAGCCAATTCAAAAGCCTCTTCCCCTACAGCATCTATAGATACTACACATTGAGTGAAGCCTGTTCCGTCTCTGAAATCAAAAAAATGGTTTGTTTTACTGTTCCGGACCTTGTCTATCCATCCTTTTACCGTTATTTCGGTACCGTCCTCATATTGAGCAAAATCCTGTATGTATTGATGTTGCATTATATCTTTTGATTGTTTAACTGTAATTGATTGTTTTATCATAATTATCTTCTAATAATGTTTTGGTATTCAGATTTGCGAAAATAAGATTTATGTTTAAATTTTTCGAGATTTTATTAATCTAATTTTATGAGTTACCGAATTGCACCTGACTTAATACAGTTTAATGCGTTTAAATAGATACTATTTCTATCTTTTTATAAATTTAATTCCGGTAATCATTGAACTTGCTGTTTTTTATTTTAGTTCAATTTCTTTATTTTTTTTATACTTACAACCTATTTATTTTTTCTATCGTCTTAATAGAAAAGAGAAGAAAATGGGATTAAAATTTTTTTGTATACTTATTCTTGGAGTTTTTGCCTGTAACAAGGTCAATCAATGGAAACAGCCTGTAAAGGTGTGTTTTAATATTGATTTAGCCCAGGAAGCTGCTGTCTCCGGAACCCTTTCATTCAATTCAGGCTATCTCAATATTGGGTCATTTATTTTTAATGGAAAAAGAGAACAAGGGGCTGATGTTTATTTTACCAAATCATTTAATCCTCAATTTTCCCTCATTTTGAATGATAGTCCTGTTAATGAAATGTCTTTTGATCTACCTCAGGGTGTCTACTCTTCTATAGATGTAGAAGTTTTATCTGGCAATAATAATTCCCCCCACTTAGTTGTCTCAGGAATTTTCAGTGACGGAATATCCAGCTCTGTACCCCTACGTTTTGAATACAATGAAATTGATACATTTATTATAGAGGGAGAGGATGAGTTTGGGGACAAAGAAAATATAGACCTTGCAGAAAATTCAGAATTTAAATCGGAAATTTGGATGAATCCTTCCGATTGGTTTAATTCTGTTTCTGTAAGTGCATTGAAAGATGCTGATTTAGTAACCTTTGAAGGTGAAAAAATCCTATTGATTAATAGTTCAAATAATACTCAAATTTATAAAACAGTCTGTGATGCTTTGTCAGATGATAAACAAATAGCTATCTTTATAAAAAAAATGTAGAATTAAATTATTTGATTTGAAAGATAATTCAGATATAAATCAGATTACTGATGAGGACTTAGTCCGTAAATGTATTGCCAATGAAAGGCAATATCAGGAATTGCTTTATCGTAAATATTCTGATCAGATGTACTCTGTTTGCCTTTCTTATAATAAAAATGAGGATGAAGCCTGTGATATTTTGCAGGATAGCTTTATTAAAGTATTCAGAAAACTGGAACAATTTAATTTTGAAAGTTCCCTCAAAGGATGGATAAGAAGAATTGTTGTCAATACAGCACTCGATCAATATCGTAAACAAAAAAGACATGAAGAAAAGCTTGACTCCTATTCCAAGGTTGTAATCAGCCCGGTAATAGGAAATGTAATTGAAAGAATTAATGCACAGGATCTTATTGCTTTAGTCAACGAATTGCCTTCAAGGGCTGCTATAGTGCTTAAACTATATGCTATTGAAGGCTATGCACATAAAGAAATTGCCGAAAAACTTGATATATCAGAAGGAACATCCAAGTCTCAGTTGCACAGGGCAAGAACATTGCTCAAAAAATTGCTGAGCAAAAATAATGAAAAATAATACTGACAAACATATCGATTCGCAAATCAAAAAATCCTTTGACAGCCTTCAAAAGAAGGCTCCTGTACATCTGTGGGATAATATTTCGGAACACCTGAATTCCAATCAATCTATCGATCAGTCGATCGACAATAAAGTTCAGGATAGTTTTATTAATCATCAGCAATCTTCTGCCCCTGCCTTTTTGTGGGGGGCAATCAATGAAGGTCTCGAGAACGCAGAGACTGATTTCAATGATTCACTGGACAAAAAACTTAAAAACAGCTACGATCAGCAGGAAACCTCTCAGACACCCGACTCTGTATGGTTCGCTATCAACAGGCAGCTGAATATAGACAATACCTGGAATAAAATCTCAAAGGTCCTTGATAGTAATCCTGTTGTCAGCGATTGGAGAAACAAAATATTCAAGTTCATGGCGGCAGCCTCTGTTATGCTCCTTTTTGTTAAAAGTTGTGTTGACAATCCAACACCTCAAAATGTTCATTATGTTTATTCTGATAATATCTCTCTTTCGAAGAATGCTAAGGATAATGAGGATAAAACTATTACTACCTTACCCTCTGAAGAAAACAGTTTAATTATTGAGAGGGCTACTGATCCTGATGATAATTCTTTGGTTTCTGCTGTTTCTGATGATGAAGATTCTGTAAACAATAATAACAACACTGACAATAAACCGCTTGTTATTGAGAACAAAATTAGCGCCACTAAAACCCAAAATTCTAATGAAGATTTTCCTTCAGTAAATAATTCTAATATTGTCGCTGATGAAGGTAACAATTCATTGTATATTGACAATAATAGTAGCAATGAAAAAGTGGTTGCTGATAGTCAAAATACCTCTACTGACCCGCAGAAGAAAGTTGCCGAAGAAAATGTATTTCAATACAACTACAATCTGTCACTGTTGAACGTTATCAAAACAGATGCATTAGCTTTTGACTCTAAATTTGAACCCGTTCTGCTCTCAGAGGAATTTACGCTTGAAAATAAAAATAAAAATAATCTCATTGAGGGAAAATTGCAGGCAGGTGCCTTTGTTGTTGTTAATGCTACAATGTTACTCAATAATGAAACCAAAGAAGGGTTCGACGAAAACAGTCTAGTTCAAAATTATTATGGCTTAGCTGCCAATTATGGAATATGGGCCTCTTACAGGTTGATACCTAAAGGAGAAATTGTTGCTGAATTTTCTATAAATGCAGATAATAAACAAGCTAATGGTGTTTTTGAAAAAGGAGACTATTATATTAAAGAATGGGTTATGAAATACAATCGTATTTCTCTTGCTTATAAGCATGATTTGTGGTCTTCCGGAAAACCGGATGTTGTGAACACGAAAATTGTAGCTCAAGGAGGTTTTTATATCGGATTTCTTCGAGAGGCGAAACTTTTTTATGATGGCGAATTGAAATATGACTTATTGCAGGAACATCATAATTTTGATTTTGGTTTTAAAGTGGCACTTGGACAGGAGATAATATTTGATAAATTTGTACTGGGTTATGGGCTGCGGTCCGATATTGGCGTGGCTAATATTTTTAAAGGTAATTCCACCCTTTCTTCCAGAGAAAATAATACTAATATTATTCATTTAGGAGGTTATTGTATGATAGGTTATAGATTTTAAGATTTTTAATGCACAATCTATAATAAAAATAACTTTAACATAATTTTAAAGAAAATATATTCATTTAAAGAAACTTGATTTTTATTTTTAACGTTAAAAGCAATAAGTGAAAAGATTGACTACCTTTTCTCTTAGCTTTTTTTAGCAAGCAGAATTTTAAAAATTATGTTTGTAATTTAGCAATTTTTGTACTGTTTTTTCAGGGGCTTCCCATTGCAAGGGGAAGCCCCTATTTTTTTATTATTGTTCCCTGTTTTTGTGTAGTAGTAAAGTAGATTCAATGAGATTCTCTGGATTCCTATACATTTTTGGTTCCTACTGACATCTGTCAATTCACTGATTACCATCCCTGATGTGTTCCTGCTATCGAAAGTTTATTGAATCTTATCCACAAAGCAAATGATAAGTTCTGAAAAGAAATATTGTCTTTATATTTGTTGATTTCGTATCCTAAAATATAAAATACCTTCATAGAGCGACTTCAGCAGCATCAGAATTGATACCAACATGACGGGACTATCTATCCCCAGATAAACATTGGCAATCCACAGTAGTAGAAACCAGATATAATTAATAACAAATTGTGAAGGATGTATCATTATCTTTGTCTGTAGAGGCATTGTTTCTTCATTAGGCTTAATCCCCCGGCGTTCCAGCAAGATAGGGGGCATCAGGTAAGCAAGAAGAAAAAGAAGGGTCAGAAACAGTAAATTCCCCTCCCAAAGCTGTGAAGGCATTTGTGCCAGGGTCCACAATACTCCCTGATTTGTTTCCCAGCCTCCTGTATGGCTTAATCTGATGATGAATAGCAATGCAAAATAATGCATTATCAGTGTGTAAAAAGTCAGGAAAACGGTTTTTATGGCAGGATTCCGATATTCAGGCAAGTGCTTATATCCGGGACGACCGTATTTTAATGGTACTCTTATTCTGATATATAGTAGTACCAAAAGTGCTGATAAGGGTTCCAGCCAATACAAAAATAAGGTCTCAAAAAGGGTCCAACCAAAAAAAACGATGCCCAGTAATAGAAAAATGTTGTTGAAAAAAATAGAGAAAAATTCAATTCTCTGAACGGTTTCAGGTCTTATCTTGTTCATAATTATATGGAACTTTCAATAAAAATTGAAAGTTTAAAAGCTATTATTTCGGCTAAATCTAATTTATTTGTACATTTGCAATGCTGATTGATAAAATTATATTTTCTTCAGCGGGTATTATATATATTTCTGTTAAATCTTGACATAAACTTTCCTATCAATCAATTTATATGAACAAAAATATAAATGTTTTGCTCCAAGATAATACATTGGACCATCAATTGAAGAAAATTGCAGAAAAAGTAAGCAATAATAATCGTATCTCAGATGAGGAGGCACTTTATTTGTTCGACAATGCCTCTCTCGGGTTCGTGGGGACACTTGCAAATTTTATCCGGGAAACTAAACATGGCGATGCTACTTATTTTAATAGAAATTTCCACATTGAACCAACCAATGTTTGTGTTTATACCTGTACTTTCTGTTCTTATTCCAGATTGATAAAAAAAAGATCGGAGGGTTGGGAATATACCCATGATGATATGATGGATATTGTCAGGAGTTATGACGACAAACCAGTTACTGAGGTGCATATTGTCGGAGGGGTACTGCCTCAGTATAATTTTGATTTCTATATTAACCTCTTTAAAGCGATTAAGGCACACCGGCCGGAATTGCATATTAAAGGCCTGACACCTGTTGAATATCATTATGTTTTTAAAAAAGCAAAAATCTCTTATGCGGAAGGTATGAAAGCTATGGTGGAAGCAGGGCTTGATTCTATGCCCGGTGGAGGTGCTGAAATTTTTCACCCTGAAATTCACGATCAGATCGCCAAAGGGAAATGTACTGCTGATGAATGGCTGGAAATTCACGAAATTTTACATAACCTTGGCAAACGCTCCAATGCTACGATGCTATATGGTCATATCGAAGAATATAAACACCGGGTGCATCATTTGTCAAGACTCCGTCACCTGCAGGATAAAACAGGAGGTTTTCAAACTTTCATTCCCCTCAAATTCAGAAATAAAAATAATCAACTTTCCCATCTCGAAGAAGTCTCTGCTGTCGATGACCTGAAGAATTACGCCATTTCAAGAATCTATCTCGATAATTTTGATCACATTAAAGCATATTGGCCTATGATAGGTCGTACAACCGCTCAACTTTCTTTAGCTTTTGGTGTTAATGATATAGATGGTACTATTGACGATACCACCAAGATTTACTCTATGGCAGGGTCAGAAGAACAAACTCCTGCTTTAAACACGCAGCAATTGGTAGATTTGATTAAAAAGGTAAACCGCAAAGCAATAGAAAGAGACACGGTATATACTGTTTTAAAAGATTACTCAGAGCATGATTTCAGTAAAGATAATCTGGAAGGTTTTCTCGAGCTACCGGTAATAAACAAAGCCTGAAATTATGAATATTTATTTGTATCGGCATGGACAGACGCTTTATAATACAAAAGGAATTGTTCAGGGCAGAGGAGTGGATTCTTCGCTAAATGAAAAAGGCTTTCAGCAGGCGGATGATTTTTATCAGTTTTATAAAGACATTCCCTTTGACCTGCTCATTACTTCTACTCTCAAAAGAACGATTCAAACAGCTAAACCCTTTGAAAATGCTGGGATTTCTGTTGAAAGACTTAATGACCTCGAAGAAATTGATTGGGGTATTTATGAAGGGAAACCCGCCGATGAACAAATGCATTCAGCCTATTTAGGTCTTTTGAAGGCCTGGTCGGACGGGAATTATGATGATTGTATGGAGGGGGGAGATTCGGCAAGGCAAATGGGAGAACGTCTGAATCGTGTTGTAGAGTACATTAAAACACTCAAACATAAAAATATTCTTATATGTACTCATGGTGGATGTATGGCTTACTTAATGACTATTCTTCAGCAATTACCCTTGTCGGATATGCCAAAATTCAAACACCAAAATACCGGTTTATGTCTTTTTGAGTACAATGGAATTGAATTTACACTGAAAATACAGGATGACATTCGCCATCTTAAAAAATAAATACCTTGGAAAAACCGGTTAAAATATCAGCAGTTTCCTATCTCAATACCAAACCTTTTCTTTACGGAATTTTCCAGGAAGGTCTGAATGATTTTGTCGATATCAGTCTGGACATGCCCTCCGATTGCGCAAGAAAGCTGATAGAAGGGGAAGTAGACCTCGGATTGGTTCCGGTCGCTTCAATCCCTATGATACAAAGTCCTTTTATTGTTTCGGATTATTGTATCGGAACCCAAGGGGCTGTAAAAACAGTAGGTATTTTTTCTGAATGCCCGATAGAAAATATTTCGGAACTTTATCTCGATTATCAATCTAAAACTTCGGTGGCACTCTGTCAATATCTCTGCAGGGAATACTGGAAAATAAATCCTGTTTTCATCGATTCGAAAATTGGTTACGAAAATAAAATATCCGGAAACGCTGCTGCATTGATAATAGGAGACCGCACAATTGGCCTCGACAATAAATATCCTTTTGTATATGACCTTGGAGAAACGTGGAACTCATTCACCGGTATGCCCTTTGTTTTTGCAACCTGGGTAAGTAATGGGAAATTGCCGGAATCTTTTCTGAATAAATTTAATAATGCACTCCGCCGAGGGGTTGAAAATCGCCATGTAGTTGCCAGAGAATATCAATCTTCCTATCCTGATTTCAATGTTCAGGATTATTATGATAAATACATCGATTTTGATTTGACTCCCGACAAAAAAGAAGCCCTCAATCTATTTCTTAGTTATATAGAACCCAAAACAGAGGTGGTGTCGGGCTGATTGAATCAAAGGATTTATTTTACTGAGATCAATTTTGAAATTTGTCTTTCCAGTTTTCTGTCACTAGGAGGCAGGGCATCCCGGTTGTGTATCTGACCGTTTTTGCCAATTATCATATAATGCGGTATTGTATAGATGTAGAAAGATTTTAAAAAATCCCTCATCTCACTTTGATTTCGACGAAAATGGAGTCCGGCATTTTTTATTTTCATCCTTTCCATACTTTTTTCCCAGAAGGCTGGATTTTCGTCTATAGATATATATACAAAAACTATTTCTTCATTATTGAATTTTTTATTCAGGCGCAAAGATGCAGGCATTTCCTTTTTGCAGGGGAGGCACCAACTCGCCCAAAAGTCTATGTAGATTACCTTGCCCTTCTTGCTTTTTATTATCTCTGTGAACGTCATCTCTTTACCGTCAAGTCCTGTAAATTTATTCTCTTCAATAATGTCTTTTATGGTCTTTTGACCCAAAAGAGCAATGCTAAAGGCTATAAAAAAGGGTAGGAATAGATAGCGCATGAATTTTATTATTTTGTTAATTAATAGTTAGTATCGAACTCAGAATATCTTTACCAAGGTACAAATATATACTGACAAGTATACTCTCTCCCAAAAAGATGCCACTTATCATTAACGTATACCTCATTTTTACCAAACCGGCAACATAGCAAATAATATCAGTAGGAATAAAAGGGAACCAAGCCCAGGCTGCTACCATCCACTTTCCTTGTGGCTTGTTGAGTTGTTGTTGAATTTTATTGATCTTTTCAGGATATTTTCTTTTCAGATATTCACCAAAGCCCATTTTTTCTGCAAAAAAATAGAGCAGGGTAGCAGAAAATATTATTCCTGCCATGGAAATTATCCATACCTCTGCAAGTTTGTCCGGAAAAAGTATAGCCCCTGCTAACACAAAGGGCGTGCTGGGAAAAAGAAAAATTCCCCGTATTAAGCTTATGAAAATATATGCCAGCCATATTCTGTATCCAAATTTCTGTAAAAATATAGCAATATTATTTGTACTGAAAGTTTCAGGATTTATTATACTGTATATTATGCCAACAACAACAAGAGTCAGCCAGGTAAAGTTTAGGACTTTTTTTACCAGGCGAAGGTTTAGTAGGGCTGTATTTTTTGATGAAGTCTGTATGATTTAACAATTTTTTTCTATGCTAATGAAGTGGTTTATATTTACTGATTTTTTGGATTTTATGAATTAGAACAGGGTACCGAAAATTTGAAAAACAAGGAAACGCTGATTCTTTATAAAACTAATTTATTGATTAATTTATTGTCTGATGAAATAATTGTTTTGATTGTGAATAACATTAATCAATATTTTAGTCATAGATATTCCTGTAGGCCAAATTTTGTGTTCATATTTAATTGTTCACCAGGACGGATCTATTCTGTAGCAAATTGCCAATTTCCAGCTGATTTTTAGCCTTCAATCTACCTCTTTTATCTGATAAAATTGTCGATTCGTCCTAATTTTTGAATTACTTAAGATTTGGTATTCTTCGGATTATACTTAATCATCTTTTTTTTTTATTTTCGCTTACTCTTTTTAACCAAAAAGTTAATTCTTCTAATCTTATAAATTTTAAATCATGCAAAAATTTACATTTTCACTTCTGTTTTCGGTGTTCTTTTTCTGTACTATTAATGCACAGCAACATTATAGTTGCGACGGATCCAGATATACTTCGGAAGTATTTCCATTACTTGATACCTTTGTCGATGTTTTATATGGTAACAATACAACATTTAATGGTGCAAACCAGGATTTGAAAATGGATATTTTTGTTCCTGAGGGGGATACTGTACAGAATCGTCCAGTTGTTATGTTAGCCTTCGGTGGTTCTTTTATTGGCGGGCAAAAAGAAGATGTATATTCTCAATGCATCTATTATGCAAAAAGGGGATATGTTGCTATTACAATTGATTACAGATTGTATGATGGTGCACTCTTTCCTTTGCCATCTCCTGCTGTTCTGACTGATGAAGTTGTTAAGGCTGTTTCAGACATGAAAGCTGCTATTCGTTATATGAGAGAAGATGCCGCTACCTCCAATTTATACAAAATTGATACGAACTTTATTTTTGTAGGGGGTATTTCTGCAGGGGGTATTCTTGCCTCACATCTAGCTTATCTTGATTCTACAGACACTTATGATGCTTCTGTTACAACTGCAATTGCAAATAATGGTGGTTGGAAAGGGAATTCTTCCTCAAATTATCAATACTCTTCTGAAGTCCAGGGTGTCCTCAATTTTTCAGGCGCTTTAAAAGAAGCTGATTACATTGATGCCAATGATCCTCCTTTATTTTCTGCTCATGATGATGCGGATGGTACTGTTCCTTATGCTGCCGGTAGCGCGACAATTTTTACTATTCCTGTCATTGCACTCGAAGGTTCCTCGCTAATGCATACAAGAGCAAGTTCTTTTGGTATTTATAACCGACTGATCACTATCCCGGGGAGTACAGGACATGTTAGTTATTTTAGTGGAGGGTCAACCTTTACCGATTCAGTTTATACGACTTCCTGTGTTTTTATGAACGAAATTATCTGCCCCACTCAGACTGCTGTGTTCAATCAGAAAAAAGAAGAACTCCATGCTGTCTTATATCCCAATCCAACCAATGACGTTTTGAATATTAATATAGACAACCTTCCTTCTTCCTATCATATTGCTGTTTTTGATAATATGGGAAGATTGGTTTTTTCTCAGGATGAAATTAATGAATCTGCCTACTCAATAAAAGTGAATGATTTTTCTGCGGGTATTTATTTCGTAAACATCAGATTTGAAGATTCTGAATTGGCTCCGCTGATATCTAAAGTCATTTTTTCTGAATAATAATTGTTATTCCCTTTTTTAGATGCTCTGCCTTACTTTTGTAGGACAGAGCATTTTTTGTTTATGCTGATTATTTTGAATATTTTGATGGTCTATATTTCTTCTTGATAAATATCAATGTAGCCCTTTGGCGGAATGTGCATCTTTACATTATAAGAAAAATATACCCCTGACATTTAAACAAAAAAACAAATGAAAATTCTTAAAATGCTTGTCTTAATGATGCTAATGATCTCTCAGTCGGCTTATTCACAGACTGCAGAACTTAATACCAATAAGGCAGCAAGCAACATTGAAACAATAAGCAAAACAGCAGAAAA
>CAJQOX010000199.1 GCA_905480075.1 uncultured Aureispira sp.
TGAAAGGTCATGTCAGGATATTGCTCCGCATCAAAAAAGTCGTTAGACCTGAGGTGCTTCTCTCTTTTGTCAGAGCCTGTGTTAATAGTAGATACATTTATCTTTGCTTTAATTTCCATATCTGAAAAATCAGATTCAGCAGCGGTTACCAAACCCTCAACCCCCGTAAATTTTCCGTGAAAAGGGATGATTTCCATATAGGTAACGTCAAAACCAATATAGGAGTGCATCATATCAATTTCCCATTCCTCCTGTGCCTGCAGGTTCAGGGTCAAAAAAGCTACTGAGATAAGTATAAAAAATAAAGATTTCATATTGTATAAATTAATATTTGTTTCGTAATTTAATCAGTGATAATGCAAGATAAGAATTGAAATGAATTTTGTACTTATAATTGTTGAAAATATTTTTTGCAAATAGTATAAACTAATGACCGGGTTGTTACACAGTAACTTCCCAAAAAAGAGGAGAAGAGATTAGTGGAAGATATAAACAGTACAAAAAAAAATTAATCATCGATTTCACCCAAGGCAGAAAATCATCTGTAAGAGTAACTCAGTTTGATTTTTCCATAATAATCAGGCCCTGCCTTATCATAAACAGCAAAGTCTGCGGATTAACTTTTTTTCATAAAAATTGTGTAATGAATCCTGAAGAGGATTGATTTAAAATCAACTTATAGTGGAGGTTCCGGCAAGATTGCAGGGAGATTTCAATAGTTATTAGTATATCTTTTTCAATTTTAAAAATCAGTCTAATTCTAAATATTGTTCTTCATTCGGTTCTTCTTCAGCATCTAATAAAGCCAGGTGAGAGTTGTTAAAAAATAGATTCATCAACATTCGTATCGGAACAAGGAATGCGATGAATAAAGGAAATAATATTGCCAGGGAACTTGTCTTGACAAGCCAAAGGACTGCTAAAGAAATGGTTTGAATTAAGGTAAATAAATGAACTTTTTTCGTTGGTACAGCTCTTAGATAGTGTGTAGTAGGATATTTAGATGGATCCATTATCCAAAGCCTTAACCGTTCAAATAACTGATTGCCTTTCATAGAAGCAATTCCCATATAAAGGAACAACCCAAACAATACAGCCATTGGTACTAATTTCAGGAAACCAAGTAGAAGTAAGCTTGCTCCAACAGAAATATGAACCAAAAGACCTGTCAATCTTGTTTCAACCGTTCCTGTGATGACTTCTTTTTTATCATCTTCTTCAATTTTTACAAGAGAGCGAACATGATTCAGGGAGCGGACTGTAGCAGCAACCATCCACGGAAGCCCTAATAAGGAACAAAGTCCGACTAGTAAAGCCACAACAAGTAAATCTAAATGATAGCCCCCCCCTTTTTTTAGTTTGTATTGAGAATGATTTACCAGTCTAACGGTAATATTTTGGTCCAGGTATAATAAGATACTCAGTAATATTGCTGGAATGATACTCATCCAAATAACCCACATCGGAGCTTCAAAAGGATTAACAAACCATGACCTCTTGGTACTTTTGATAATGATTTGTTCTTTAGATTTCTCTAATTTTATGAGTTCCGATTGTGCTGAAACAGACAAAGAAGAAGACTTGATATTCATTTCGTCAGAGTTCAACAGAGAAGGATTATATTGTAAAGCAATATTCAATTCTTCAGAAATATTAAATTCATTTTTGATGTCCTCAGAAAAAACGTATGAAGAAGGTTCCAGTTTTTCGGGTACATCTAATCTTTTAACTGAAATATCATTAAACTGAAGCGAAACAAAGAGCATGAGCAAAATAGCTATCGTAGTTCCAAAATCTGCTAAAAACTCCCTGATTCTTCTACGAAGGTAAATGCCACTTCGCAGATTAGATAAACCAGAACCTATATAGAAAGTACCTAAACCCAATAAGAGGCTTAAAAAAGCAGCATCATATGGAACAATTCCAGCTTCATTGGCTTCAAAACCACCCAACATTTTCTTGACCGCTTCATAGATGAATATCAAACTAATCAGTGCAGCAAAAGTATCGTCCGTGAATCGAGTAAAAAAACGTATCCATGAACAAGCATCAATTACTGCTAAAATGATTAAAAACAACATGGTCCATAAACCTATACAGGCAAGCGTGGGCAAGTAGGGGATGTTATACTGAAGGCATAGAGGATACAATAGGCCCATAAATACAATTACAGGACCCGTACTACCCAAAATAGTCAATGGTTGACCACTGAAAAGCGAGTAAATAACGCCGCAGATTGCTGTTGCAACAATCATTTCTGTCACTCCTACGGCACCATTAGTTTGTACTTCAAGTAATCCGCCAAAAGCAATTGCCGGAGCCAAACAAGCAAAAAACAGAAAAAAAACAGAGGCCAGACTTTTACTGTTTACCCCTTCTTTATAATCCTGAAAATAAGTTTCAGAGGTTCTTTTTATATCAGCTATCAAACCACCGGCAAATTTGCCTGTAGGCTGCAACTCCGGCGGAATATGATGTTCGAAATTTACTTCTTCTTTTACACCTTGAACATAAGCTTCAACAAATTCCTCGGCAGTGTTCACTTTAAGGAATTTTTGTTTCAAATCTTTGTCTTCCAAAAGTTTTAAAAATTCTGATGCATGAGCCAGATTATGATGTGTTTTCTGTTTTCCCAACAAAATCCAAACAAATCTGATCGGTGATTCATCAGATGAAGGAATTTCATTCTTTGTACGAACAATTATTTCAAGGTTTTCAATTTTTGAAGTTTTGTGATGTATTACAGCTACACCGGATTGAACATTATCAACTATATTAGATTGATGTAGAATTTGATCTAATTCATCTTGCAATTCATTAAGAACATTTGAACTCTGTTTTAGTGATATGCAGATATTGGAAAGTACCTCGTCAAGGTGTTCTCCCTCTACATCGAACATGAATTCGACTGTTTTATTTTTTCCTTTTGAAAGATTGTAAGTATCCATCTGTATATGTTAATAGTAAAGCTATCATTTAAAGAAGTTGCCTAGCGTAATATTATAATAAAACTATTAAAATACATAGTAAATGTCTATTCTTTTTAATTTAAGTATTTTTGATGAACAAAAAAGACAAGACCCAAAGGGGCAGATTAAATCTTTACAATCCACTCATTCATAATCAATCGACTGAAAATGCCATTCCTGATTCAGAAAATGAGGGTATTGATGTTTATTGGTCAGAGGGAATGAATGTTTTTTTTACGTGTATCTGACAGGGAAAGGCAAGGTGGAATGAAGTTTTTTTTATGTTTTTAACGAAATCTATTCAATACTATATACAGACAGATTGTAAGTACAATACGATAACTGTCTTTTTAAAGGGATTAATTTTAAGCATAAAAAAAGTGGATTATGAAAATTTCATAACCCACTTTATTATATAAACGGGAGGGATTTACATAGCAAGCAAATCCGTTCTAATTTCTTTTATCTCTGCGGCTACTTCTACCAAAATATCATGACTGACTTCTTCCGCTTCATGAATTTTTGTAAAAGATGCCTCCAACTGTTCCAACTTTGCCAACTCATCGTGCAACCCTGCCTCATCTTTTACCTCTTTGAGCAATATCAACAGATTATCGAGATGTTCGCGCTGACTGAAAATATGTTCTTTAAGATCTGTAGCAATTTTATCTGCAGGCAATTCCAGTATTGATTGTGTGAGAATATATTGCATCTCCACCCAGGAACCTACCATCAATTGTGTAGCTGTATTCAGACGCTTGCTGTCAGCCAATTTTTCCTCCATGCTTTCAAGTCCTTTTTCTATAATTACCTGAAGGGATTCTTTATCTTCTAACTTTCCTTCCAGCTTATTGGCGATCAGATTGTCAAAAATATCGACAGCATTGAATTTCTCTGCCAGTTGATGAACCGTGTTACTGTAGTCAAGAAGCAATTCTGTATTGTGATAAACAGCCTGATAGGTCATATCCACTAAATACATGCCGCAATTGATTGCTATAGCATCTTCTGAAGTATGTTTTTCAGCGTTCTCAACAGGTGATAACAAGCTTGCATTATAAGCTATGCCATCCTTGTGCATATTTCCCAACTCTTCCAGTGGGGTTGGCATATTGACAAATATTTTGAAAAACTCAAATTCTGCCATATCAGGTTGTACAACTTCTGTTGCTGTTGTGTCTTCTGTAACTACATCAGTAGGTTCATTACTTCCTCCAGTACAGGAAAGTAATAGTAGGGAGGATAGTAAAATTGGTAAAAATGTTATTCCGTGTTTCATGTTTTTTTTTATTGTTTAACACAAATAAAAGATTATTTTTTTTCATTTCAAAGAATATGAGCATATGTTTGGTAGCTTCTTGCTATAGATTCTTAGAATTTTTAGGATTAATATTTGATTATTTGATTAACCTTCCTTTTAATGATGGTCGAAAGTTCTTGTAAAATCTCTGTTTGGGTTCTAACCATGATAGGTTTCATATACATCATACCCCGTTAATTTAGATAGATTTTAGTTTTTAAGTATAGCTGGCAGAAAGGCTTACAATAAGTTTACAGGTTCTCCTGCAATCCATGAGGAAAGCTAAAATTTTATTCTTCTATAGTAGGGTGAATGTTTATTTCAGCATCCACTTTTTATTATTTTGATGTGTACATTTGCCTGTTGCAGATCAAGTTTTAGCGTCAATAATCTATGTTTTGTCGTGTTAAACCTGTCTAGTCCATGGCACTAGTGACAACATAGTACCTTGGGTCATCTACCGAACTTTCAATAATAGTTTGAAATTTTGGATTCGCTTTCAATAGTAAGGTTTTACATTCGGGACTTAAATGGGTCAGTTTAATTTTTTTATTAATATCTAAGTACTTATTGGCGATGCCGCGAATAGCTTCTATGCCCGAATGATCACTAACCTTGGATTCAATAAAATCAATTTCAATTTTTTCAGGGTCATTATTGACGTCAAATTTTGAATTGAATGTTTGGACAGATCCAAAAAATAAAGGCCCCCATATTTCGTATACTTTGGTGCCGTCTTCTTTAACCTTTTTGCGAGCACGTATCATAGTGGCATTCTTCCACGCAAATACAAGAGCAGACATAATGATTCCGGCAAGTACAGCAACAGCTAAATCCATCCAAACAGTAATGGCCGATACGGCAATCAGTACAAAGGCGTCTGCTACAGGTATTTTGTTGATGATCCGGAAACTACTCCATGCAAAAGTGCCTATCACCACCATAAACATAACGCCTACCAAGGCTGCAATCGGTATCTGTTCAATAAGTGGCGCTCCAAAAAGGACAAAACACAA
>CAJQOX010000200.1 GCA_905480075.1 uncultured Aureispira sp.
CATATAAAAGACGAGGAAAGAATAGAAGGGACAGAATTTTTAACGGAGGTAGCAGATTTGAAGAAAGCCTGGACCTGGATAATTCCTGTAGCTCCGGGAGTCACTTCTATCGGTTTTGTGGGCGATACAGAATTTCTTGAAGGGCATGGTAAAAACTTTGACAAGGAAACCTTTCTTTCTTTGTTGAAGGCACATCCTTTACTGGAAAAAAGATATAGCAAAAACCTTCAATTTTTAACAGCGCCTAAAACCATTCAAGGCTATTCTGTGGGCGTAAAAAAAATGTATGGCAAGCGCTATGTTCTGGTGGGCAATTCCACTGAATTTCTGGACCCTGTTTTTTCTTCCGGAGTATGTTTTGCTACCGAAACCGGTGCTGTAGCCGGGGAATTGGTGAGCAAACAATTAAAGGGAGAAGATGTGGATTGGGACAAAGACTACGTTGAGTACATACAACACGGTATCAATGTATTTCGCACCTATGTAAAAGAGTGGTACAACGGCAATCTGCAGACCGTCTTTTTTGCAGCAGACAAGAGACAGGGTTTTAAAAATCAGATATGTTCCGTGCTGGCTGGATATGTATGGGATATGAGCAACCCTTATGTCAAAAAGCATAGTCGGGCGGTCACTGTATTGGCACATGTTATCCGGAATCAGAAGCTGGCAAACACGGAATAAAAATTAGTAGCGGTTAAACATTTTAAGTTCACATACCTTTTGGGAGTTTTTAAGCCTTATAACATAAAGGCTTTTATTCAATTTGGATGAATTTTCCAGGAAGCTGTTTATATTTTGAGTTTGCAGGAATCCGGGATATTTTTCTGTGGTAATCATTCTGCCGTTGAGATCAAATACCTGTAAATAAAAGGGTCCCTTGTCTTTTGCTGAACATTTTTCTTTTGAGGTATTCTGAATCAGGGCAATTGCATCAATAACCTGAACTTCATAAGCGCCGATGTCCGGATTAACATCTCTCGGTGTTCCGTTCTGATCATATTCAGGGGCCGATGCAGTATCTGCATTATTATAAGCTATGCTTGTAGAATCAATTGCCCGGGTTTCGGTAGGGCCATTATCGTTGGTCATTAAATTACCGAGGCCGGGGTCTGCATTAGAAAAAAAGGCAGAACAATCCGTTCCTGTTTGACAGAGTTCCACAATATTCTGTTCATTGTCAGAAACAGCCCCCCCTGTATTGGTAAAATCAGGTGTACCTACCGGTGTAGAATTAGCAAGGATAGTATTATACATTTTAAACTTAAAAGAATAGTTCAGGATAGCCCCTGCAGAATTATGGCTAAAAGTACAATTGACAATTGTTACATCTGAATCCGGTGCACAGGTCATTCCACCACCTCCTGCGGGCTGCATATGATTATCGCTGACAGTGCAATTGGTCATCAGAAGCGTAGCCTGTCCCTCAACATAAATACCTCCACCTCTGCTTGTAGCATTGGCATAGCAATTTCTTATACAGCAATCGTTGAGCGTTACAGAACAATCGGACTGAATAAGAAGCCCTGCCCCATCGCCGGAGACGATAGTACCACCAAAAAGAGACAATTTATTGATTGTTACGATTGCGCTGTTGGAAATATCCAGTATACGGTGAGACAAACCACCAATCTTTTGCACCCTGTTGCCTGAAGCATGGCCGTTAATAACAAGATTATCTGTAATCTGTGGCAAAGCACTTGATAAGGTAATGTTTCCGGACACAGTAAAATCTATTATATCGTCACCTGCTGCAGCGTTGGCATCTGTTAAAGCCTGTCGGAAAGAACCTGCCCCTGCATCAGAAGTTGTGGTTACGCTAAAAGTAGTAGCCTTGCTATTAAATGCTAACAAACAAAGTATTATTAATAAAAAAACTGCAGTACAATCTTTATATAAACACATATAGAATAAGTTATTGCTTCAATATATAAATTAGCTTAAAGGAATGGAGTTTATCAGGTTGATTTTACTAAGTTAAAAAAAATGAGAACAAAAAGGAAGACTTAGTAGGGTTCAATATACTATGATATGAGAGCCGTATCAAAAAATCATTTTTTTTTACTTTATTTTGGGGTTCAGAGAAATAAATAAAGCAATAATTATATTTAGAAATGTAATTTTATTATCAAATTAATCCAAAATAATTTTACCATAAAAAACCCCTTCATCATATTTGACTTCAACAATATACAAACCCTTGGGCAGGTCTGAAATATTGATACTGTTACTATAATTAACGCTATCCGTAAAATAAATTATTCTACCCTGAACATCAACAACTCTTATAGCCTTTATCCCATCCCCTTCAACAATAAAAATACCGGTAGTCGGATTTGGATAAATCGTACAATATTGGTTGCTGCTGATATCAGAAACAGGAGAAGACTGATTGGAGGCATCTGGTGTATAATCCATATTATCCCAAACAGGGCCACCGTCAGGCAATCTTCCGAAAGAAGCATTAGGAGGCAATCCATTATAGCTTAAAGAATCAATTATTGTAGTGTCTACAGCTGACAGCCGCGACAATCCGATTTGTTCAGAAATATTATTCAATTTAAAATTCAGATGCAAAACCCCTTGATTTGTATTATTATCTGCCCACAGCAACAAATATCCACCGGCCGCAATAGTTGTAGAGTCGGGGATATCAGAAGGAATTTTATATTTATCCAGGTTATTTAAATCATCCGTAATGTACAGTCCCCCTATATCAACATCCTGACTATTGCTATTATACAATTCGATCCAATCATCATTTTCTCCGAATTCATCTGCCACAACATTGATATTATCGATCATAAATTCATTAATATAAATTCCTGAGAAAGAAGGAATAACATTAGACGCATCCGGAGTAGGAAAGTCAAAATATTCTATAAGAGAAGACCCGTCAGGATACCTTCCTGAAGAAATATCATTTTGCTGTTGCGAATAAGATAAGGTATCAATAAAATTAAGTCCATCACAGACTATTTGGGTAAGACCTATCTGTTCCCCGGAGGAAGACAATTTAAAATTGAGGTGCCTGTCCCCCTGCCAGCTGGAATTATCAGCCCAGAATAAAATAAATCCCCCCGGATTAACCAAGGTAGAGTCCGGAATTTTATATTTAAAGGGATCGCCAATACTATCCGTAAGATATAATCCCCCTAAATCCACTGTATCGGCAGTAGAATTATAAATCTCGATCCAATCATTATACTCACCGAATTCATCACTTACTACAGAAGAATTGCTTGCCATAAACTCATTAATATAGAGACCTGACACTATTTTTTCCCCCATATAAACATTACTGCTAAGCGGAGAAGGATTTTCAGAACAATCCCATGCAGCAGCATCGGGAAACCGGGCAAAGGCAACATCTGTTCCCATAGCCGGAATAACGACACTATCAAGAAGAAGAGTATCAGAACCTACAATTTGATACAGGGATAGAACATCCCCTTCACCATCAAGATTAAAATTGGTATGATAAACACCTTGCAAGCTATCATTGTCTGCCCAAAACAAGGCAAAACCTCCTGCTGCGATTTGAGACACTGCATCTGATATTTTAAATTTTGTTTTATTTTCCGGCGAATCAGAAAGGAACAACCCGGCGATATTCACAGGAATAGTATCATTGTTGTAGAGTTCTATAAAATCATCATATTCTCCGAATTCATCCTGTATTACACTACTGTTCTTTGAAAGCAGCTCATTAATACAGAGGTTTTTTATAGTATCAACAGGAACAAAAACGGCAGTAAGCAAAGTATCTGCAGAAAAATCAACGGTAAGAGAATCGTTGGTTAATCCGGTACCCATCCATTCAGAAAATTTGTACCCCGCAGCAGGAACAGCAAGTAAATCGACCGGCACCCCTTTAAAATAAATCCCGTACCATGGGTATGGAGCTCCTGTTAAACCAACAGTATTTTCATCAATAACAATAGTATTGATTTTTATATTACCTCCAACACCATTAAATACATTAAGAAAAATTAAAGCGGTATCTATTACCTCAGCAAACTGAGAAACTATAAATTGTCTCATATAGAAAGGCCTTTGAAAAGCAAAATCCTCCATTTCCTGAGTAGAGTTATTATTCCACATAGAACCCCATCTGTTCTTGTGTTCCGGGATTTCAGGATCATAAATATTATTTAGATCATGAAGAACAGAAATCAATCTGGCTGAAAGAAAAGAAGTATTCATATTGTCCGCGAGTAGATTGATCCAGTATTTTTTAAAACCATCATTTTCGAGTAAGCCTTTAAAAATAGTAGACCCCCCTGAAGTATTTAAAACAATATCCAATCTGTCTTCATCTGGAAATTTATAGCCATGATCGAGGTCGAAGACAAACCATCTGTACCTTCCGTCATGACCATAAGGCGTACCTGGAGTATAGGCATTTGTTCTTTTTCGCCAGCACTTTCTGTTATTAGACAGCCAATCGCTGTTATTAATATAAATCTGCGCCATAAACAGGGCGGCAAAATTTTCTACATCCATCAAAGTACGAGCAGAATCATAATTATTTTGGATGGACATATCTTCATTTTTCACAAAATTTCTCATGCTCAGATACTGTATACTATCAGCAACTAATCCGGTATTAACCGACCCTGAGCTGCCATCAATAATTACGACATCTTCTTCATTGACATCATAATGACTTTTGAGATACTTATTATCGTACCTTTGCCTCACATTCATTACCCCCCAGTATTCCCCGTTAACAAAAACTACCGAAGGAGAAAACTTCTGAATATCCAGTCCGATATGTTCGAAACTAAATTGTGCGAAAGCATCTCTGAAAATTTGTTCTGCCCAATAAGTACCTGAATTTCTTACAGTAATTCTTTTAAATTCATCGAGGTGCTGATTGGGGTTCCCCATTTTTTTAAGGCCTTTAAAAAAGGGATATTCCAGTTTATTTTTACTATCATATTCTTTTCTGGCATAAACCCTGAAAGATTTTCTTCCCCATCCCCTTGAGACATTTCCTGCAATTCTGATCCCTACATTCTGATTAATCTCCCTTTTGCCATTTTCAGAAAAATATTCAAATACAGCCGGTCTTTCCCAGTTTATACCTTTTTGAGTATAATTAGCAGTTATTTTAGGCCAATAGCCCCCTGCCGGCGCATTGTCATAATATAATTTTCCTGGCACATGAATTCCTTTATAGTAATCAAATAAATTATCTTCAGAAGTAGAAATAGAAATAACCGGTACAGAATACGAAGGAGCTGTGGCAGTGTCAATAAAATAACTACTTGTAACTGTTGGGCTACTAATTTTACCTGTTTTCCAGGACTTGGCTTTCACAACGGTTCCTTTGTATATGTTTGCTCCGGGTGGATTCCACCAGGCAGGCGAAGGTCTTATAATTGAAAGTTTATTGGTATCTGAAGTCCTGTCATAAATTATTATTCCCCCTGTGTAAATAAAAGTTTCATAAGAAAGAACGATAGTATCTGTACTGCTATAATCTTCTTTAGTTATATAATCCACCCCTCCTAGATTATCTATATCGGGTTCAGAACCATCTAAGGTGTATAATATAGTATCTGACGAATTGGAACTTGACAAAAACAAAGTAAAAGAACCTGAATAGAAGCCTGCTGAATCAGAAAAAACCGGAGATAAAAGGATAGACAAAGAGCCATTATTTGTTGAATCAGGTGTTACAGGAGAAAGAAAAAACCAATCTGTAAAACCATCGGGTTGTCTACCAAAAGACTGATTGCTATTGGTAGCTGGAATTGTAATAAAATCTACAAGACTACTATCCGGTGCAGAAAGAACAAGTTGTTCTCCCTGAGCACTCAACTTAAAGTTGGTATGAATTTCATTATCCGGAAAAACTATATCTTTCTCAGAAGCCCATATAATCAAATAATCATCAGTATTAATTATGACATCAGGAAATTGCCATTTAAAGGGGTTGAGTGGATTATCAGATAAGAAATATCCATTTAAATTTACAGCTGTGCCACTATTATTATACAATTCAATCCAATCAGGATAAGAAGATTGATAATCCGCAAAAGCTGAATCATTTGAAGACACTATTTCATTAATAAACACCTGCTGAGCATTTATTCTGAAAAAAGTCAGAAACATTAAAAACGATAGTAATATTTTTATCATCAAAGGGTAATTGAAGAGATATAAATAATTATCTGATATTAACATACCAAAAAAACAACCAAACACACAACTATCTATTAATCATTAATTTACAATTATACCATTATTGTGTTTTATTTAAAATGAGGACAAAATTCCACATATAAGAAAATCAAACACAAAATAGATTATAAGATTCATTATGAGAATAAATAAAAACACTGTACATTGGGATGCTTTTTTATAAAAAAAACATGTAAACAAATGAAATCAGCCCTGTTAATCATTCTCGTTTTTAAATTAAATTTTTCCATCGGACAATCACTTGAACAACAGGTCATTGGTTCCTCCGGAAACTTTAGCAGCACTACCACCGGAACTACATTAAGTTCTACAACAGGAGAAGTAATTACAAACACAGCAAACAGCGGAACAGCAATACTCACCCAAGGTTTTCAGCAACCGGTAATTATTACCTCTTTAACATCTGACAAACTATCTGATAATCAAGAAATTATACTATTCCCAAATCCTTCAGATTATCAAATAACGATTATAAAAGAGCATTCAGAAGTGCTCTATGCAGAATTGATCGATGTACTTGGACAAGTTATTTCCACACATAAACTCACAGAAAAGAATACAGAAGTAAATCTGGAGAAACTGGCTTCGGGTACTTATTTTTTTAAAATAAATAACAATACCAAACAAACAGTACAAACTTTTAAAATTCAAAAAATACAATAAATCATGAAAAAATTACTCCTCTTATTTTTCCTTATAACAATACTGCTAAATGAAAGTCAGGCACAATCTCCGCAGGCATTTCAATATCAGGCAATAGCAAGAGACAATGCCGGTTTACCCCTGATTAGTCAAAACATAAACCTTCGTGTATCTCTTATTTCAGGAAGCACAACAGGAACTATATTATATGCTGAAACCCATAGTCCCACGACCAATCAATTTGGATTATTCACCCTCGAAATCGGACAAGGAACTGTAGCAAACGGCACTTTCAATAGTATAAGCTGGGGCACAAACGCACATTATATGAAGGTAGAGATGGACGAAAGTGGTGGTACGGCTTATCAGGATATGGGAACCGTACAGTTAATTTCTGTCCCCTATGCCCTACATGCCGCATCGGTAGATAATGCAGATGACGCAGATGCTGACCCTTCGAACGAAATTCAGACACTTGCAATAAGCGGTCAGGACCTGACTATAAGCAGTGGAAACACCGTAACCCTTCCCTCTGCAACTGTACAGACACTAAGTAAAACCGGTAGTGACATTACTTTGTCAGATGGTGGCGGAACAGTAACACTCAATGATGACGATGCGAGCAATGAAATTCAAATGCTTTCAATATCAGGAACTACCCTTACAATCAGTGGTAGCGGAGGCAACAGTGTAACACTTCCGGGAGGAGGTGGCACACTGGATGATGCCTATGATTTTGGAGGATCAGGTGCAGGACGGACAATTACAGTTGATGCCGGTGAAGTAGAATTTACTACGAGTACTCCTTCCGGCATTGCAGTGAGAACCACAAACAGTAATACAGGAGCAGGCATTGTAAGTGAAACATCTAATGCGGCCAATGGTTTTTCAGCAATACAGGCAAATACGAACAGCACAGCATCAGGGGCTGCAGCAATAGTAGGTAACACAACAGGAAGTGCCTATGCAGTAGCCGGACAGGTTGCAGCGACTTCCACTGCAGAAGCAGGAATTTATGGCAGCAACTTACGTACTAATGGGGGGCATGGCATACTTGGAATAGGATTTAACGGTACGGTAGGACAGACCGGGCAATCGAGCGGCTACGCTGTTTATGGTGAAAATTTTGACAATATAGCCCCTTTGGGGAATGGAGTCGGTGTAGCAGGAAAAGGATATTATGGTGTATTAGGAGAAGATCGGTACCTTGGAGGAGTAGGCGGAGCGTTTGGAGTTTATGCAAATGGCGCTTTAGGTGCGACAGGAATAAAATCATTTCAGATTGACCACCCGAAAGATCCTGAAAATAAATTCCTTAGACACTTCAGTATAGAATCAGATGAAGTGCTGAATGTGTATCGTGGAACTACCGTTTTTGATGTAAACGGAGAGGCAATTATAAGGCTTCCGGATTACTTTAATGACATAAATAGAAATGTAAGTTATCAACTTACTCCAATAGGTGCTTACATGCCTTTATTTATAAAAGAAAAAGTGGCCGACAACAATCAATTTGTAGTAGGCGGGGGAATATCAGGCAAAGAAGTATCCTGGTCTGTTTATGCCGAGCGAAACGATCTTTATCTTCAAAAAAATCCACAACAAAGAACCGTAGAACTGGAAAAGCGTCCACAGGAAAAAGGAAAATATCTTATACCTCAATTATATAATGCTGGTCCGGAAAAGGGTATTTTCGGAAAGGGAATTGAAGTCAAAAAGCAGGAAGCCCTGAATATCATGGAGTAATAATTATATACCATTATATATAAGTAGCAGGACCTTGTTAAAGGTCCTGCTTTTTTATGCATAAAATTTCCGATCTATCCCAAAGACGTTTAACTGTAGTCCGGTGAAAAGATTTTCCTGAGGAAGTGGCAAAGCCGTTTTCGTTCAGTTTATCAGCAATTTGCTGAA
This sequence comes from uncultured Aureispira sp., assembly GCA_905480075.1. Taxonomy (GTDB): domain Bacteria; phylum Bacteroidota; class Bacteroidia; order Chitinophagales; family Saprospiraceae; genus Aureispira. The sequence goes on from CAJQOX010000200.1 coordinate 8,767, forward strand.
GCGTAAGCCCTTTGTCTTTATAGAGGATAATCAATTCAGTAGCCCTTTTATTGTTGACATTAAGTCTGGCTTTTTCCTTTATTCGGTCTTGTCCTTTTTTCCAGGCATTAACAGGGATGGAAGAATTACGCCACTCCCCTATTTCGGCGCGTTTCACATCGAGTGCTTGTTTGGTACGAATAGAGATCAGTTCCCTTTCGCGATCGGCAATAGCCATAAAAAGGGTAAGTGTAAATTTATCAAGATTGGGAATGTCACAACTGAAGAGATTTCCGTTTAATACGTTATATATATAGAGTGCATCTTCTGTTTTTCTACTGAGTCTGTCAATTTTTGCTACCGCGAGTGTATAATTATTATCCCTGCATAAAGTCAGGGCTTTTTGTAAAACAAGTCGCGTTTCAAAATCGCCGCCACTTTGAATTTCCGTAAATTCACGGGCAATATTTTCCTGATCAATAAAGTGGTGAATATAGGTTTGTTGGGCCTGTAATCCGAGACCAGACTCTCCTTGTTTTTTGGTAGACACTCTGTAGTAGACGACAAATTTTGCAGACATAAAGGATATAATTTGCAGAAAGTTACATAATAGTTACGAGGGTAACTAATTTGTAACAAATTAAAAAAGTAGCAGAATTGCCTTTTTTAAGTATATAAATAGTGTAAGTAAATTTCAACTCATTTAGGTAATTAATAAAAAATGCCCTAGATTTAGAAAATCATTCAGATTCCCATTAATTAATACATCTGAATATTAAATAATCAAACCCGGTATTATCAGATTTATTTATGCCTAAATTATACAAAGAACAGGAGTACAATAGTTTTCTTTCAACTATAAAAAAACAAATACAGCGGGCCAGGGTCAAGGCTGTAATAGCAGTAAACAATCAGTTGCTACAATTATACTGGGAAGTGGGTTGTGAAATTATCCATCGTCAGGAAAATCAAAAATGGGGTTCAAAAGTAATAAAGAGACTATCACAGGATTTAAGGAGCAGTTTTCCAGACTTAAAAGGTTTTTCAGAAAGAAACCTTTTATATATGAAACAATTTGCCCGTAATTACCCCGATTTTGTAATTGCGCAACCACCTGTTGCGCAAATCAGCTGGTCACACAATACAATCCTCCTGGATAAATGTAAAAAAAAGGAAGAACAACTTTGGTATGCACAAAAAGCGATAGAAAACGGATGGTCAAGGAATATAATGCTGATGCAGATAGAAACCGGTCTTTACAACAGGAAAGGTGCTGCAATTACCAACTTTAAAAAATCTTTGCCTGATGCAAATTCCGAATTGGTCGTTCAGACAATAAAAGATCCTTATATTTTTGATTTTTTAAATCTTACCGAAGAGGCAAAAGAAAAAGATATAGAGAAAGGTCTGGTCGATAATATTGCACAATTTCTACTGGAGTTGGGAAAAGGATTTGCTTTTGTAGGCAGACAGTATCACATCAGTGTTGGTAAAAAAGATTTTTATATTGATTTATTGTTTTATCATATAGATCTGGAATGTTATATAGTTATAGAATTAAAGGCAAGGGAATTCAAGCCCGAATATGCAGGACAACTTGGTTTTTACCTTACAGCTATAGATAAAAAAGTAAAAAAAGATCATCACAATCCAACAATTGGTTTAATTATATGCAAGGAACGAGATAAAATTGTAGCTGAATATGCATTAGGGCACATCAATAATCCGGTAGGAATATCAGAATTCAGGCTATCGGAGGAAATGGAAATTAAGATAAAAAACACACTTCCATCTATAGAAGAACTGGAAAAAAGTTTAAAAAGTCTGTAAATTAAATTAAAAGAGAACCTATAAAAACAAGGTTTACAAATGAAAAAAATATTCTTAACAATTATATTTCTCACAATCATAATTACGCTGCAGGCGCAAATAAACAAAGGGAGAAAATTACTATCAAAAAACAATTACGAAGCAGCAATCATTGCCTTTCAAAAAGATTTAAAAAAGCCAATAAACAAACCGGTTGTATTGGAAGAATTATCGAAAATATACTTCAATAAAAAATTCAATAATTATGATATAAAACAGGCGTATCAGTATATAGGACAGGCAATAAAATCATATAATTCTCTGGACCTGACAAACCGAAAGAAGCTTCAGAAAAATGGAGTGAGCAAACTGAAAATGACTAAATTTCAGAGTAAAATTGTATCAGAGGCAGCAGATATTGCAAAACAATCACGTAAATCCGAAAACTGCAACAGTTTCCTTGAAATCTACCGTACTGCTCCTAAACATCAGGTAGAAAGTATGCTTAAACACCGGGATATGACAGCGTTCAGAGAAGCAATGAATATTGATAATTTTAAAGCATATGAAGCCTTCTATAAACTATGTGAAGAGAGTTGCAAAAAACTCAACAGAGAATTGCTCATAAAAGCTCAAAAGAAATTACTCGAAAGTTACATTGCAGAAAAAGGATGGCCTTTGTACCCCGCATTCGAAGAAAAATATAAGGGCAATATATATGTAAAAGATGCCGAAATAGCCTATGAATTTATAAAAACTGTAAAGAAAAAAAGTCTGAGGGCATATCAGAAATTCACAAAAGCATACCCCTACAGCCCTTTTATGAAATTCGCTAAAGACTACATGTTCGACCTCATAATGGAGGATACCTATTTACCGGATTACGATTACTTTGTAAGGGCTTATCCCTGGTATGAAAAAAAGGATAAAATCTGGTTAAAATTCTATAGATTATATTTACAGGAACACGGCACAGAATCAGTCAATATATTTGCGGATTCCTATCCAAATTATCCTTTTCAGGATGCTATAAAAGCAGACCTAAAAGAAGCTCAAAACAAAAAAGATAAGCCTGTTTTTGAGGAAATAAAAAGGAGTAAAAAAATTCTTCAGATACTCCAATTTATCGAACAAAGTCCGAGCTCACCCTATATAGTTCAACTGGAAGAATCTATGTATTTGTCCCTTCAGAAAAAACCACTTTTCAGAGGCTGTAAAAAATTTATAGAATTATTTCCGAACAGTAAGTATTATGATCAGGTACTTGTTTTTTTATATGAACAATATACAAAAGACGGAGAGTTGTCAACGATAGATAATTTCAAGAAAGATTATCCTGATTTTAAGGATAAGGAAAGAGTAATGAAAGATTACAAAATAGCAGAAAAAGGATGGGTACTTAAGCTGGAAGCAACCTTTAATTCCAAATACACAAGAGACTATGAGAATTACATCAGGACAGCGGCTCCGAAAGAACGTGCATTCGTGGCTTTACAGCGATTGATAGAAAAGGATATCAGCGAAAAAAACTGGCCCCTGGCTATTGCAAAAATAAAAAAACTAGCCCCTTATTTCGGAGAAAATAATCTAAAGATAAATAATCTTCTAAATGTATTATCGTCAAAAAGTCTGCCTGTAAAAAAAACAAATCTGGGAGTAGGGATAAACAGTGAATCACACGAGTATATGCCACTTATAACTGTGGATAACAGACATTTATATTTTTGCAGATTAGACAAAACCAGTACAGGAGGAGCTGATGAAAACATCTATTTAACAGAACTAAAAGAGGGAAAATGGCAGGCTCCCGAGTATTTAAAAAGTTTAAATACGCATAGTAATAATGAGGGTCCCTTAGCTATTTCTGCAGACAACAGGCATTTAATAATTTTCAAGGGAAACACGGGGAACGGAGATATGCAAATATCGGAACACAGCAACAAAGGATGGAGTAAACCGGAACCATTTCCCAGTACAATAAATACTCCTTCATGGGATGCCGATGCCATGATTTCAAGTGACGGAAAAGCCCTATTGTATGTATCGGAAAGAAAAGAAGTTCTGGATTTAAAAACAAAAGGAAACCTGGAAGGATTTCACGGAAGTAATACCCCTAACCGGGATATATTCGTCTCTATAAAAAACGAAGCCGGTGAGTGGCAAAAACCAATAAACCTTGGTGATATAATTAATACACCTTTTGCCGAACGAACCCCTTTTTTACATCCGGATATGAAAACACTTTATTTCAGCTCTGATGGTCATGGAGGATTGGGAAGACTGGATGTTTACAAAACAAGCAGACTCGATGATTCCTGGACAAACTGGAGCCTTCCCGTTAATCTGGGAAAATCCATTAATACGGAAAAAAATGATTGGGGATACCGGGTCAGTACAGATGGAAAAACAGTATATTTCGGAGCTACAAACAAAGATCTTAACGAAGATATATATCACATAGAATTACCTGAAGAATTCCGCCCCCAAACTGTATCGACTATCTCGGGTCATCTGACCGACAGAAAAGGCAATCCGATAGAAGCAGAAATCATATGGGAAGACATGGAAACAGGAAAGGAAGCAGGGCGATTAAAAAGCAATCATACAACAGGTAGATTTTTCATTGCACTACCTAATGATAAACAGTACAGTTATTTTGTTTTCAAAGAGCATTATTTTCCAAAATCAAATAATATAGATTTAAGAAATACCCAGGGAAGAATAGAACTTGAAGAGCAACTGGAGTTGATAAGAATAGATGAAATGATAGAACACGAGATTTCGTTACCTCTTAAAAATTTGTTCTTTGAAACCAATAAATACAATATTAAGTCCTCCTCCTTTTTAGAATTAAACAGATTAGTGGATCTTGTAAAAAAATATGAGCTGACAATTAAAATCGGAGGACATACAGACAATGAAGGAGGAAATAAGTTTAATCTGGAACTTTCGCAGAATAGGGCGGATGCAGTGAAAGCATATCTAATTGAAAAAGGCTGTCCTGTCAAAAAAATAGAAGCAAAGGGATATGGTGAAAGTAAACCGGTTGCGGATAATAATACGGAAGAGGGGAAAAAACATAACAGACGGGTTGAAGTCAGATTTATTAAGCAAACAAAATAAAAACCTGCTATTAAACAATAGCAGGTTTTTAAACAACTTCTGTAGTTTAAATATTATAAATCTACAAATCTCATTTTTTCTTTAAGAGCTACAGGTAATTCAGGTAATTTTGCTCTGGGGATCAGATAGGTGGTCAATCTGGTAAAATCACTGAATATATGATGTTTTTCCATTGCTCCTTTCAGGTAATTAGCTCCTGAAGAACCACCTGTTCCTATGCGCATACCAATCATTCTACGTACCATACTCATATGTCTGTAACGCCAGCTTGCCATCAACTCGTCTATCTCCAACCATTTACTAAGAAACTGAAACGGTACCTGAAATAAAGGGTTGTCTCTGTATAAAGTTATAAAAAGTGCCGTTTGACAGGACTCGGGGCTTAATCTTGTAGAAACTCCCCCTTTACCAAAAAACAAACTATCGAAATCAGACATATCAATAGATTTTAATTCTGCTCCAATTAAACCGGATTGATAAATATGCCTGTAAGTAGCCCAAAAAGGATGTAGATCAGTAGAAGCACCTTCAGGAACTTCAAAGTCCTGCCAAAATTCATTATTCCAAAAAGGAATACGTTTTAACCATTTATCCATTAAATCCAATAAACTATCTTCTCCTTCCAGTTCAGTAATTCCTTTAATATCTTCTTTTCTCAATTGATATTGATAATAACAAGCCTCATGACGGCTTTTCATTTTGAGCCCTATTTTTGCTTCAAGTTTTCTGAATTGAAAACTTTGAAAACCAGAGGCAGGGGCTAAAAGATCCCTGAAATCGAGAAAATCCATCGGAGTCATAGTTTCAAGGACCGTAACCTGAGAAACCAACAACTTCCATATTTCAACAATTCGGTTTGTTCTGTGTGTAGCGACTTGTAAGGTGGAAGAATTATCATTAATCTCCTCTTGCCCAAACAACTCTAAAATAGAATCCAATTCATGCATAATTTGCTTGAACCACAACTCGTACGCCTGATGAATAATAATAAATAACATCTCATCATGCGCATCGACTCCTCTTGCTTCGCTCTCAGGAAACTGGGCATTTAATATTTTATCCAATCCTAAATAGTCCCCGTAATATTGTTCTTTTTTTGTATAACTGTTTTTCATTATTCGTTATTTTTAGAATCTCAAAATTACACGAAAAATTGAAAGTATCTCCTTTTTTGAATTTAAATATTTTGTAGTCATGATATAGCCATTAAGTAAAACATTAAAATATTTACATAATAACCTAATAAACAGTACTATTACATTAAATATGTAAAAAAATAAATTATTGCCTGATTAATATTTGTTTATATTGACATATTTTCATAAGTTTGTGTATCGATAAATTTAAACAGTACAAACTATGCAAACTTCAAAAAAAATTACTTTTACTTATGATGGCAGAAACATATTATAAGTAAAAAAAAAATTTAGGATTTATAGTCAGGTCATTTCTACTGTGGGGGTAGAAATGACTTTTTTAATGGGTTTTATTTTAATTATCACAAAAAACGGAATATTCTATTTTTTTTAAAATTTAAAAAAGAAAACAACAAAAGAAATAAATGCTCTTTTAGTTGTTTTCTTTTTTTTTTATTTGTTTTAAATGTTTTAAGCGCGTATAGTAATTTAGTTATCAATGATTTACAAGCTTAAATATCACATAAAACGGATGAAATATCACATAAAACGGACTATATATCACAGATAGCGGACATCATTATCACAAAAAACGGGTGAAGTATCACGGAAAACGGACCGGATATCACATAAAACGGAAAGGCTTTTAGTATATATAGTATCACAAAAAACGGACATACTTTAAGGTACTTCCAGTTTTGGTTAGTAAAAAACAAAAAAATTAAAACAATTATAATGTAATTTTTCTAAAAGTAATAGTTAACATTCTTTATGGGATAAAAATATATAAAATATTAATTATTAACTATCACAAAAAACGGAAGCATGAAAAACGATATATTATAACTATCACAAAAAACGGAAATATCACAAAAAAAAAGACTTGTGATATTAAAAAATTTATTGTATATTAGAGTTTTGATTTAATCTTCAGGTGAAAAAGGAATGTGTTTAAAATAGAAATAAGTACTGTATGAATAATCAACATGCTGATAAAGCACTGGTAACCAAGTCTAATAATCTTGTAGAAGCCCGCTATCATTTTTCGATATGGGAGACACGTGTTTTTACAAAATTAGTTAGTTTAATACAACCGGGAGATGAAGCTTTTAAAAAATACAAACTACAAATAAAAGATTTAGTCAATTTTTTTGGTGTAAATGACAATGATGCCTATGTCAAAATAAAAGCAGTGCCGGACAATTTACTTAAAAAAGTAGTAACGATCCCTTATACAGAAAATGGGGAAGAACGTTTTTTGAAAACAGGATTAATAGCACAGGCATCTATTCCCAAGAAAAAAGAAGGATTTATAGAGATATCATTTCATCCTGATCTTAAACCATATCTGTTACAATTGAAGCGTACTTTTTTATCTTATGACATAAGAAATGTACTGAAGATTTCTAGTGTATATTCGGTAAGGATATATGAATTGCTCAAACAATACGAAAAAATAGGGAGCCGGGAGTTTGATTTAGATACTTTGAAAGTTATTTTAGGAGTAAGTGATAAATACAGGCTTTACGGACATTTTAAAAGCCGGATTATTTTGAAGGCTCAGAAAGACCTTAAATTACACACCGATATTTGTTTTGAATTCAGCGAAATTAAATTAAAACGCAAAGTAATAGGAATTTTATTTAAAATTAAAAGAAATAAGAATTCAGAATTAGATAAAATAAGTAAAACAGTTGAGGTATCGGTATCCCCTTTACAAAAAGAGATAGAAAAAAAATTATTGAATTGGGGAATAAGCAAACAAACATTAAAAAGATATATTAAAAATTACGGATTAGAGTATATTGAAGAACGTATACGATATGTTGTTAATCAGCAGGAGTTAAAAGCTAAACGTTCTGAAAAAATAACTAATATAGCTGCATATTTTAATTCAATAATTGGAAAAAAAGATCTTGTAGATTATGTAGAAGAAGAAAAAGTAATAAAGAAAACCCAAAAAAAGAAAGCAAAGAAAGCAGATACCAAGAAGAAAAACCTTGAGAAAGACCTTATTCAGCTCAGGCGAAATATGGAATATGAGGAACAGGAAAAAATTAGTGTTTTGTTTGAAAATAATACATTTTTAAAGGAGAAAACAATGGAAGATGTAAGAAAAAACTCTCCATTGTTTTATTCTGACAGGAACAAATCCAATGAAGATTATTTTAAGGATAATCCTTTGTTCAGGGCAGCAGTTTTTGTATTGGTTAAAAAAGCATATAAAAAAGAATTTGCATCAATTCGTAATGTATACAGTTCAAAAATAAAAGCTGCAGAGAAAAAGTTAAAAAACTTTTAAAAACTGTTAAGCAGGACACTTGCTTTTTTATTATAGTAGGCAGAGTTTTTAAGGATGCTCAGGTACTGACTTGATTGTTCAACATTGTCATTTTTAAGATAACACAATGCAATATACCATGTCGCTGTTTCTTTCATAGTGTCATTATTTTCTATTAATTTCAAAAAAACAGGAATAGCCCTATTGATTTGATTGTCTCCCATATAACTCAGCCCCAGATAAAGTTGAACATTTGATTGATAACTTTTATCTACACCATTTTCTAACAGTTCAGAGAGCATAACTGCTGAGAGGGAGTAGTTTTTACTATCATAAACAGACATTGCAGCAATAATTTTTTGTAAAGATGCTTCTTCAGGGTTTCCTGCAAAGCCCTTTTCGGAAAGTTCCAGATAAACATTTTCTGACAAAATATTTTCATAATGTTCAAACACCTCTGTATATTTTTCTGAATAGTCAGTTTTATTAAGTAAATACTGTCCGCCAAAAGTAAGTATTAGCAAAATAGATGCAGCAGCGAGGGCTTTTGTAATTAATTTAAGGACAGGAGTTTTTGAATCAGAGTTAAGCGATACTTCACTAAAGAAACCCTCTGACTCTAATTCTGTATCTACAGCCTGAATAGTTTTGTTAAGTTCATTGTTTTGTTGAGTTTGAATATCAAAGAAAGCTTCAGATTCAAGTTCTTTGTCTATATGTTTTATTTTATTTTTTAAATCTTCAATTTGAAAGGGTTGAATTTCAATTAATGCAGAATCAATTAGGTTTTCTATGTAAATATCAATACCCCTGACAATATCGGAGTGCAGATCAAGTTCTTTTTGAAAGGACGGGTCTTTAAGAAGTTCTTGTTTTATCCATGCTTTATCTTTATCTGAAAGCCTGTTAAAAGCATGTTTATCGAGAATAAGATCTTTCATAGCTTATATTTTTTATTGGAATATAATTCCAGTACTTTTTTCTTCAGGGTATCCATACAACGTTTTTTCTTTACTTTAACAAAACCACTAGTATAATTCATCTGCAAGGCTATTTCTTTGAGCGGCATTTTTTTGTAATAAAAAGAAAAGAGCAGTTCTTTACAATCCTCATTAAGTTGGCTCAATATTTCGCTGATAAGTTCATATTTAACTTCGAGTTCCTTTTTTTCTTCTATTTGGTCGGTCTGAATAATATTAACAAAGTTGTTTGAATCATCAATACTGATATTTTTTTTAGTTTTCTTTAATTTTTTTAATTGATTTAGCCACAGATTTCTGCAAACAGCGTACAAGTAAGTTTTGGGTTGTGCGGTTAAAATAAAATCAGGAGTTTGTAAATTTTTTATAAAGACAATCAATGCTTCCTGGAAAATATCTCTTGCGTCTTCAATAGAACCGCTATTATTTGTTATCATGTTTGCACAACTGGCAAAGGCGATATTATAAAGTTCTTTAATCGCATTATTTTCTCCATCTTGAAGTTGTTTGAGAAAAACCGGGTTTATTTTTGACATTTTTAAATTATTTCATTTAAAAATCAGTTAATTAATAAAGGATACCAAAATAAGAATAAGAAGAGTAATTTTCGATTTTCCTTTAGTCTTTTATTGAAACAGATAGAAAAGGTTATCAGTTTAAAAGAAAAAAATTAATAAACTGATAACCTATCCTTCTTAAGGAAATCAATTGATAAGAAAAGAATTGTTTATAGGAATGTAAAACAATTAAAATTCAATGAAATACAACCTGCTAATTGCACTTGGAATAATAATCAGTAACGGGCTCTCAGCGCAGAAAATATTATCTGCCTTGCATCCAGCTCAAAAACATTGTGAAAAGGTTTATAAAAAGCTATTGAACTCAATAGGAGACAATAGAAAGACATTACCTGATTTGCTTGTAACAGAACGAAAAAAACGTGTAGCGTCTTACCGGAGTAAAGATAATGTTATTTTAATAGAAAAATTGGCTTATGATATTTGTGAAAAGATGGGGGCCGATTCTGAGAGTGCGCTTGCTTTTTTGATAGGACATGAATTAACTCATTATTATCAGAAAGCAGACTGGGGCAGATCAGGAGAGATTTGTCATTTTTTATTAAAGAACGAGATTCATAAAAAATATTCTTCAGAGGATGAAGAAGCAGATTCTTACAGTGGGTTTATATCTTATCTGGCAGGTTTAAGAACCTTGGAGATTATTCCTGATTTTTTGGAAAAGATATATAAGGGGTATGATTTCAACAATAAATTAGATGAATATCCAGATCTGGAAGAGAGGAAAAAAGTAATATATATAGTTCAGCGGAAAGTACGAAAATATATACAAATGTATGAAAGTGCTAACTACTACCTGGCAGTAGGGTGGAATTATCGGGCAATCAGTTGTTATACATATTTACTTGAGTTTATAAAAACAAAGGAATTATATAATAATGCAGGAGTAGTGTCACTCGCTGCGGCAATAGAACATCCTGAAAACGATGGATATTCTTTTTTATATCCGATAAATATTGATTTAAGTAATGTTTTTGAGCGTTCTTACACATTAGAGGGGCGGCAGGAAAAGTTATTAAAGGACGCTGAGAATTATATAAAAAAGGCTTTAACGCTCGACAAAAGCTATTGTACTTCTTATATAAACCTGGCATGTGTTTATGATTTGATGGGAAATGTAACAGATGCATTAACTACACTTAATATGGCATCAAATTTATCATCTAATAATTTAGAAGAAGCTAAAATATCAATTATCCGAGGAATTGTATATGCGCACAACAATCAAATACAGAAAGCAAACGAGCATTTTGAGACAGCGGTACAACATTACAAAGGCCTGCCAATAACGTATGTTTCAAGAAGAAATATACAAGCTATTAACAAGAGTAAAAAAGAAGGTGTTAAGTATAATATTGAAATTAAGGATCAAATGGATGGGCTGTTTTTTGGAGATAAACTAAAAAGGACATCAGGGGCAATACCTTTAAGAAATAGTAGTATTTTGAACACTGAAGTGGACTTTTCCACCAAAGCGCGGTCTTATTTTTCTAGATTTATAATAGAAAATAAATTAGACAGCAAAGTTTCATATGCTTTTATACAACGGAGCAGGAACAAGGAAATAAAAACAAAAAGGAATATAAAAGTTGGAGATAGTTATTCAAAAATAAAAAAAGCATATGATGGGATGTATTTTCAAATAGTACACCACCGTAATGGGTTTTTTCTTTTATACCCTCAAAAGGGACTGGTTTTTCAGTTAGACCAACAAAAAAAACTAAAGGAATGGGCTATTTTTGCTGAATATTAAAAAAGTAACTATAAAGCAGCTTGTATATTAGGATAAACTTTATCCATGTAAGCAATCAAGTCCTTAGCCCAATGCTGTATTTCGGGATGTTCCTGGTTTTCTTTTGCAGTCTGTTCTATTTTTAGCGCCAGAGACTTGAGTTCTTCCAAACCAAGTAAATGAAGAGTAGCCTTTACTTTATGTGCCATTTTACCAACTAAAACATTATCATTTTTTTCAATAGCACTTGACATTTGTTCCATGTCTTTGGGCATCTCTTCCAAAAAGGTGTTAAGTATATCATTAATGAATTCTTTATCTCCTTCACTGATTGTATTAAGGTAAGTCAAATCGAGGGCCAAATTCATAAGAATGTAATTATTTAAAATTAGTAAAATAAGCATTAAGGTTGATTTCTTGTCAACTCTTCGTCCTCTTTAAGCATTCTGTAAATTGTAGTCTTTCCTATACCCAGTATTTTAGCAACAACCGGAATACTTTCATCGTGTTTCTCAAGGTAATGCCTAACGATTTTTATATTATATTCTCTCAAAGTCATTTTTTCAAGGAAGAAATTGGATACTTTTTTAGGGCTGTTAAATTGTAAATCTTCCCGCTGAATAGTTTTGCCGTTGCACATAATAGTAGCCAATTCAATAATTGCCTTAAGTTCTCTTATGTTACCCGGGAAACTATAAGAAAGCAGTTTGTCTTTGGCCGTTTGGCCCAGCTTCATTGCTTTCAGTTTGTTTTCCTTAGTGGTCATATTCAAAAAGAATTTGGCCAGAACCAAGACATCATTACCACGGTGACGCAAAGGAGGTAAGTGTATAGGCAGGCCAAGTAAGCGATAATACAAATCTTCTCTGAATTTACCTTTTTCTACCAAATCTGATAAATTTCTGTGCGTGGCGACAACAATGCGGGCATCAAACTTTATAGATTCAGTACCACCGATTCTGGTGACCTCTCTTTCCTGAATAGCCCGAAGTAATTTACTTTGCAGGTGAATATCCATTTCACCTATTTCGTCAAGAAAAAGAGTGCCGTTGTTGGCTAGTTCAAATTTTCCTAATTTACGAGTCGCAGCACCTGTAAAAGCTCCTTTTTCGTGACCGAATAGCTCGCTTTCTAACAAATCCTTGGGGATAGCACTGACATTTATTGCGACTAATTTAGCTTTTTTTCTTGAAGAGCTATAGTGAATACTTTTAGCAAGTACTTCTTTACCTGTACCTGTTTCGCCGGTAATAGAAACAGTAATATTACTTTTTGCTGCTTTTTCGAGTAGTTTAAAAACCTGTTGCATGGCAGGGCTGTTCCCTTTCATGTTTTCGTTGGACTGATATCTTTCTGATAACTCTTCTTTCAGTGTTTCAACTTCTTTTTGCAGAAAAATTCTCTTTTTGAGTTTTTCGACAATATTAAAAAGCCTTTCTTTGTTTGCTTCGTCTTTGGTCAGATAATCGTCTGCTCCTTTTTGAAGTAAACCCACGGCTGTAGCAACATCCTGTTGTCCTGATAAAATAATGACACCAATGTCTGGATTGTGCGCTTTTATTCGTTTAAGAACGTCATCTCCTGTCATATCCGGAAGACTATAGTCAAGAGATACAATATGTGGATTGAGGTGTAGTAAATCGAGACATTCTTTTCCGTTTTTACATACATAGACCTCATGGTCGGGGTTCAAAGTTAAAATATAACGGATAGTTTTGGCAAAGAGCAGATCGTCTTCAACAATAAAAATCCGGATGCCATCAGTTGGTGATTTCATGTATAAATATGAAGTTTTATTATTTTTGGAATGGGGGTATTATAATAATACGGTTATTTTATTAATAATGAAAAAAAAGTAAAGAGAAAGATGCGTTTTTACTGAGTTCTTAATGTGAAACGTTACACGTGTAATGTGTAATGTTTCATGTTAAAAATAAAGAAATTAAATATCCATTTCGTAAACTTTGTATTCTTTGTAAACCTCAGCGCTAACAGCACTCATTCCTCTGTTCATCATTTCGTTGTCTTTAAGTATGTAACTGCCTTCACAATATTTAAATCCTTTTTTGAGTCCAGCATCGATGAGATGTTTGTAGACAACAGCATCAATTCCTTTTCCCTGAAATTCTGGGAAAAGACCCAATAAAATAACTCTCATCCATTTGACCTTGCTTTTTTGGGTGAATATTTTATATCCAAAGGGAAATAATTTACCCTTCAGGTCTTTAAGGATGTAGTTAAAATCCAATACAGCCACTGCCATGCCTGCCAATTTCCCATCTACATAGATAAACGGAATCAGTTCAGGAATAGCAATCATCAGAAATTTTTCTGCATAGGCATCAATTTCTGCATCTGACAAGGGGACAATACCCCAAAGTGGTTGCCAGGCACGATTGTAGACTTCTTTGATTTTTTTGACCTCCTTTTTAACATTTTTCATGTCAATAGGTCTGATTTCAACATTATAACGTTTTTGAACAGCAGCGGCGCCACGTTTCAGTTTTTCATTATTAAAAATAGTTTCAGCATCCATTTTGTAGGCAAGTAATTCCTGTTCACAAGGAAGGCCGTAGTTGGTAAAAAGATGTTGATAATATTCATGTTGGTAGGGCATGTCGACCCGTGGGTAATCATCAAAACCTTTGGTCAACAGACCGAAGTCATAACTGGATGACGGGCTTGCCGGACCCTGCATTCTGTTCATATTGCGTTCTTTGAGCCATGCTTTTGCTGCATCAAAAAGAGCATTTGCAACATTCTGATCATTAATACTGTCAAAAAAACCAAAAAAACCGGTTTTGTATTTTGTATGTACCTCATTATATTTGTCATTATTAATAGCCGCGATACGACCAACAAGTTTCTTGTCTTTATAAGCCAGATAAAGTTGCATCTGACCATATTCATAAAAGGGGTGTGTACCTTTGTTCCCAATTAAGCTGTCAACAAAACCACTAAGACCAAACATATAGCGCATATCAGTCAATAAAGGAGAAACCCAGTATTTATTATCTTTATAAATATCGAAAGGAAGCATCATAAAAATCTTCTTTTCGGCTTTAGTGTTTGCGGGAACTATTTTTATATTGGACATAGCTTGAGTTACTGTCTGATAAATGGAGTTTATATTATAATAACAGAGGCAAACTTACAAAAAAAACCTTGTAAAATTTGCCTCTGAGAAGATTGTTTTGAGTGTATGCTTAATACTGAAGAATGTCTTCAGATACCGGGATTATATAATACCTAGTTTTTTACCAATTTTACGGTAACAGTCCACTACTTTTTCAAGGTGTTCTTTTTCATGAGTAGCCATAAAGCTATTACGCATCATGGATTTATTGGGTGGTGTAGCCGGAGGGATAAATACATTGACAAAAATACCTTCGTCAAACAATCCTTTCCATAAGCCAAAGGCCTCTTTGTTGCCACCAATAAGAACAGGTACGATAGCTGTACGGCCATCAATAACATGAAATCCGGCATCCTTAAGACCTCTGCGGACAAAATCAGCATTGTCAACCAGACGTTGAACGCGTTCGGGTTCTTTGGTCACAATGTCCAGAGCTGCCAGGGCAGCTGCTACAGAAGGTGGAGTTGGAGAAGCACTGAAAATAAGGGCAGCAGAGTGGTGTTTAAGATAATTAATAACCCGTTCCTCCCCTGCTACAAAACCACCTAACGAAGCCAGTGTTTTACTGAATGTACACATGATAAGATCTATATCGTCAGAGACTCCGAATTCACTGGAAGTACCACGACCACCTTCTCCGAGCACACCAAAGGAATGGGCGTCGTCTACAAGGGTTTTTGCATTGTATTTCTTGGCCAGTTTTGCTATTGTGTCTACTTCTGCAATATTTCCAAAGGTACTGAACACGCCATCGGTTACAATGAATTTTCCAGACTCAAGGGGCAGGCTTGCCAATTTGCGTTCAAGGTCTTCCATGTTGCAATGCTTGTAGCGAACAACATTGGTGCCTACAGAACCTTTAGCAACAAAATTACCAGCCTGAATGCTTGCATGATTATCTTTGTCTGAAAAAATAGTGTCACTTCTTTTTACCAAAGGCTGAATAACTCCCTGACTGGTTTGGTAGCCTGTACTGAAAAGTAGGGCAGCATCTTTACCAACAAAGGCAGCAAGTTTTGCCTCAAGTTCTTCGTGTAAGGGAATAGTTCCTGTGAGATAGCGTGAGCCAGAACAGGAAGTGCCATACGTTTTAAGGGCATTTGCAGTAGCTTCTTTTACTTTAGGATGTGCAGTCAGGCCCAGATAATTATTAGATCCGGCCATTATAATTTTTTTTCCACCCATTTTAACCACCGGGCCTTCACTTTCGTCAATAGCACGGAAATATGGATATATACCAGCGGCTTTTACATCATCGGCATATCTGTAATCATAACATTTATCAAAAAGCGATGGCAACTTTTTATCAGTTTTGTGAGAGCTCATAGAATTATTTTTTAGGCAATAAAAAATTAATCGAATGTTCAAGTAAAATAAATTACTTATTTTCATATGTGTCGGCAAAATTAGTACTATTATTACAAAAAGCATACATTCGTATCAAAAATTACGAAAACAGTATAAAAATCAAGTTGAAACCTGTAGGAATAATTATTTATTAACGGATAGAAAATGTAATTAAGATGAGCAATAAAGATATCTCATTTGTAACTGGAGCAAATGGTTTTGTAGGGAGTCATCTCGTTGATTATCTGATTGAAAAAGGCAATGAAGTACATGCTATTGTTAGACCCACAAGTAACCTTCAATGGCTGGAGGGGAAAGATGTTATTTTACATACTTGTGGATTAAACAGTGTAGAAGATTTGCAAAAATCTTTTGATGGAGCTCATTATATTTATCATATTGCCGGCGTGGTGAAAGTACCTACAAAAGAAGGATTTATTAAGGGAAATGTAGATATGACGCGTAATGTGATGGAGGCGGCGTCACATATTCAGACAATCAAGCGTGTGCTTATTACTAGTAGTATGGCAGCTACGGGGTATGCAGAAATAGGAGGAGATGTTGATGAATCATCCCCACTGCGCCCTATCGAACCTTATGGAGAAAGTAAAGTAGCGCAGGAAAAAGTGGCACAGGAGTATTCAGACAGGGTAGCTTCTACAATAGTCCGCCCTCCTGGTGTATACGGGCCGAGAGATACGGAGATTTTTGCTTTCTTTAAAGCTATTAACAGCGGGTTTAGTGTTATGATGGGCTTTAAGCCCAAGGAAATGAGTTTAATTCATGTAAGAGATCTTGTACAGGGAATGTATCAGGCAGCTACAAATGAAAATTCAGCTGGAGAAATCTATTTTCTGGGCTCTCTGGAAAGGTATGATTGGAAACAGTTAGGCGAGGTTGCTTCTGTGGCGATGAATAAAAAAACCTGGACGATAAAAATTCCGCATTTTGTGATATTTATAATTGGATTTTTTGGTCAATTGTTAGAATCTGCATTTGGAATGGATGTAGCGCTGAATAAAGACCGGGCTTACCGGGTTACCCGACCCTCGTGGTATTGCAATTCTGCAAAAGCCGCAAAAGAACTTGGGTTTAAACAAACTATATCAATAGAGGAAGGGTTTAAATCAACAGTTGAATGGTATAAGGAGAAGGGGTGGCTATAAAATTAAATAAGAATAGAATGCATAAAAAAACCTCCTCCGGCCGAAACCGGAAGAGGTAAGGAACACCACACTCCATTATATTATTGTATATATTAAACGCATTTTTGCGCGATACTTTCAAAAAAAGGGCTTCTGAAACCTTTTGTCCGGGAAGCCCAAGGAACACCACACTCCATTATATTTTAGTATATGCTGAGCGCTTTTCTGCGCGATACTTTCAAAGAAGGGCTTCAGGTATTGATGAGAAGCCCCGCATATAGTTGAATATCCTGAGATTAAATAATATATCTGAAGGATACTTGATTGTTGCTTGTTTTATTAAATGTCGTGCTACTTTTTTAATACCCCCAAATGAGGTGAAAAATTTTTTTAAAAGAACTTCTTGCTTTAAAAAAGCAAGAAGCTCAAGGAACACCACACTCCATTATATTTTAACATCCTTTAATATGGATGGATAATTTACTCTGAATTTTTGCCTTGTATAAGAACTGTATTTGTATATAAGTCGCAACCAAAATTCAATACCCCTAAAAGTAATTTTTATTTTTTTGATCTTATCAACAGATATAATTATTGTAAAAAAATCAGGAAATTTTGGCATAAAAGGAATATTGAACCCCCAAAAACAAGATATTTATAATATTTAAAACAAAAAGTTTCAAAAAAACACCATTTATTGAAACAAATTGTTTTATATTTGTGTACTAACATATAACTCTTTTTATTTGTTACAAGAAACATAATCAGAATCACAAATAATGTCAGGTAAAAATAAAGTTCATCCGGGTTTTTAAACTCTATTAAAAATATTAATTATGAATAATCAAAGTCTTCTCATTATTAAAAATAAGACACAATCGTATTGGCTCGAATTAAAGCCCAAAATTAAGGTAGCTTTCATTAAGTTTTCTTTTATTTTTATGTTGTTTATATTAATCAGTAATCAGGAAATTTCTTTTCATATTCACATTGGAAATACTGCAAATGCCAAGTCTCTGTATAACAACAAAAAAAATCATACTGAAACTATAAATGCGGGTCTGCTTGATTTGCCGCAAGAAAAAGAACAAAATTCTGCTACACTGATTATCCTGTCCCCTGCCGAACAAGAACAAGCGGCAAAATATTCAAATCTTGGATTTATACTTAGTCCGGATTATGCAAAAAGAAAAAAAATTGATTCAAGAATTGTAGCATACAAAGCCCAGAAATGTTATGATTATATCAATAAGTATAAGTCTACAGCCGAAGAAGAAGCATCATTGTATGGTATTCCTGTTGCTATTACTCTTGCACAGGGTTTGCTTGAAAGTAATGCAGGAGATAGTAAACTTGCGTTAAATGATAATAATCATTTTGGGATTAAATGCCGGGCTAAATGTGTCGGTTGCCGATGTGCTAATTATAGTGATGACAGCAAATATGATATGTTCAGAGTTTTTGATTCTCCTTGGTACAGTTTTCGGGAACATAGCAATCTGCTTATTGGGAAACGATATAAACACCTTAATAAATTGTCCCGGACAGATTATAAAAACTGGGCTTACGGATTGAAAGCCGCAGGCTATGCTACAGACAAAAATTACGCTGCTAAACTGATTAACATAATTGAAAGCCTGAATTTACAGAGATTTGACTTGTGATATTTAATGTTTTTTTTTACTCAGACATAAAAAACCCTACAAACTGTAGCTGGATTTATAAAAAAAACTAAAATTGTTTAGATAAAATGCTACATTTGTACATTATCCTGAAGTAATTATAAACTATAAAAACTGAAGAAAAATGAGTAATACTGAATACCAAAAAGGATCAAGTTCATTTTTGCTGAAATTTATAACGGCTGTCGTTGTTTTTGTTTTGTTGGTGAATTATGTTGTCAGCAGAAACGGAGATGCTCTTCTTCCTTAAAATAAGGAAGCATTTAATAGAAACGGAGTCAATTTAACGGTTGACTCCGTTTTTATTAGTTAAGAATTTTTTTTTTAGCATCTGACTTTTTATGGGAAAGCAAAAACATATTGTATTTACCGGAGGAGGAACACTCGGGCATGTAATGCCTAACCTGCCACTTATAGATCATTACAGGAGTGAAGGATGGAAAGTTTCCTATATAGGGTCAAGAACAGGGGTAGAAAGAGCTAAAATAGAATCTTTGGGAGTAAACTATTACCCCGTACGTACAGGGAAGTTGCGCAGATACTTCGATTTTCAGAATTTCCTTGATATTTTCAATGTATTGGCGGCAATTTTTCAATGTTTTTTTCTAATGATTCGCTTGCGCCCTGATGCATTATTTTCAAAAGGAGGTTATGTTGCTTTACCCCCTGTCGTAGCTGCATGGCTAAACCGGGTACCTGTGATCATTCATGAATCTGATATGACACCCGGACTTACTACTAAACTATCGAAAAAATTTGCTCGTAAAATTTGTGTTTCTTTTCAGAATGCATGCAAATATTTCCCTGATAAAAAAGTACATTATACCGGACTACCTGTTCGTCAGCTCGTTTTTGAGGCAAAAAGACAAAAAGGCCTTGAAGTTTGTGGATTTGATGGTTCTAAACTTGTGCTTTTGGTTTTCGGAGGAAGTTTGGGAGCTGAATTTTTGAATAAACTTACCAGAGAGAACGTACAGAACGGCAATCTTGATAATTTCCATGTAATTAATATTTGTGGTAAAGGCCAATTAGATAATGAAGTGATAAAGAGTAATTATGTTCAGTTTGAATCATTGGCCGATGATTTTTTACATATTATGCAAGCATCAGATTTGGTAATCACTAGAGGTGGGGCTACTTCCCTTTTTGAATTACTTGCAATGAAAAAGCTTCATATAGTAATTCCGCTATCTAAAAAGGCAAGCAGAGGGGATCAGATTGATAATGCCGGATATTTTGCAGGTTTGGGCGTGTCAACTTTTATTGAAGAAGAAGACTGCACATGGGAGAGGATCAATCAGATGATGCAAACAACAATCGATAAGAAAGCCCCTACCCTATCAAAAATTGATGAATTGGAATTTGCAAATGCCACAGAAAAGGTATTGAATGTCATTGACCGTGCTATAAATTAGAAGGTCTTGGTTTTTTGTTTGCTAAAATAAGATGGATGGCCAGAAACAAGGCTGCCAAACCTAAAAGAATAAGTCCGATCACCCATCCAAAGTACCAATTAATAATAAGGCCCCATATTATAAATGACAGACCAATCAGAACATTGACAGCAATAAGTGCAAATAAGGTAAAAATAAACTGTATAATAGCCGGATCTCCAGGCATATCTACCCATATAATACTGATCAGAATGGCAAAAGCAGTGATTTCAGCTCCTAGCATAACATAAAAAGCTACGACCCACGGTGCCATACCTAAACCAATAGCAAAAGCGCTTAATATTGCTATAAAAATGGATGCTATTGCGAAAATAAGCCAGAAAGTCAATCCAGAATTGCCAAGGTCTTCAGGCTTGGGGTATTGCAAGGATTTGCTTTTTGATTTTTTTAAGAATTTTTTCTTTCTCTTTCTTACTTTCTTCTTTTTCTTTTTTTTTACCGGATTTATTTTTTCGACCGGCAGTGGTGCCTTATATATAAATCCGTTATTAACTGAATTTGACTGTCCTGAGGGTAAAGACACTAAAATAAACAAGAAAATAAGTATGAAATTAAGCCCTGTCATATGATGGAATTCAATAATTTACTATCACAAAAAACGGAAGGGTTTTTACTTGTTATCGACCCTTCATTTCTTCTTTTATACCGATCCTGAGAGACATTAATTTTTTTGCGTAATGCTCCATTTCTTTGTCTTCTGTTGTTTGTGGAATCCATTTATTTGTTAATTCAGGTTTCCCATCCTTATCAACCGCAACGAAGATTATAACACAATGTGTGGTTTTGATCAGTTCATCGAGCTTTGGGTCACTCGCCATAACATCTACACTGATATGCATACTGGTTTTCCCGGTGTAAATCACTTTAGCCTGAACTTCTACGAGACTACCGATGTGTATAGGTTTTAAAAATCGTATGCCACCAACATAAACGGTTACACAATAAGAGCCCGACCAATGTGTTGCACAAGCATACCCCGCCTGATCGATCCATTTCATTACCATCCCCCCATGCACTTTCCCGCCAAAATTTACATCCATTGGTTCAGCCAAAAATCGGAGGGTTAATTCTCTTTTGTTTTTTTCCATCAGTATTTTTTTAGTAAGATAATAAAAAAAGACAACAATCATATTTTATATTAAGCCCTCTTTTGTCCCGTGCCATGTTTAACGTGACAAGTGATATTTTATCATGTTCTTTGAATATAATATATCGTATGTTATCTTATTGTTGGCATGTTTCACAAATCTATAAAAGTATCAGCTGGGATAGAATATAAATTACTGTTATCTATTAAAATTTATGACAAGAGAAATAATATATTCATCTTTTGGACTTTAGTGTGTAAAGTGCTACATTGCACAAGTGTAAAATTTCATTTGTCAAGCTACACGTTGCACGTGTAACGTTAAAATATTATTTTATGAGTAAAATTGTTGCCTTTGGGAATCAAAAAGGCGGAGTGGGCAAAAGCACAGTTATAACGATGACTGCAAATGCTCTTTCCAGAAAGCCATTCAATATCAAGCTTTGTGTAATAGATTGCGACAGACAGCAAAGTATC
>CAJQOX010000201.1 GCA_905480075.1 uncultured Aureispira sp.
AGTGTCAGGCAGAGGAATAGTGGCAGCAGCAGCTGTTTAAAAGGGGATATATGTAAGTTTGTGTTCTTGTTTAAATTATTCATTATAAAGTATTAGAAATGAGGGTTCAATATTGAACTGCCCCAAACATAAAAAAAAAAACATATGTAATAATCGGTAAAAGAGTTTCTTGGAAAGAGGTTGTTTTTAATTATTAATTATGAGGTATGAAACCGAAGGTTCAGCGAAGCTAATTATGAATTATGAATTATGAGGTAGGAATTTTGAATTATGAAACCGAAGGTTCATGTAATAAATCGAAGAATCAGCGAAGCAGGCTTGGTCCAAGTCACCGCTCACGCTGAAGACTTGAACCAACAATTATTGTCTTTACAATTGGCGGGGGGCGAATGCAATTCGCCCTTATAACAGGCTTTTTGGGGTATTGCATTGGCATCATCAATCCATCAATCCATCAAATCATTTTTGCGTCAGCGATGTGAAGTAGTGTGGCCTTTAGCCACAGACCGCAGCAGCTGTTTTTTTTACAGCTGCTGCGGGCCGAGCGTGAGCGAGCTGCGCAACGTAGCGCCCGGACGCCCAACTTTGTAGTCATAAGTCATAAGTAGTAAGTTGTAAGTTGTAAGTTCAAAAATTGCAAAGCAAATGTTCCAGGCTTGGTCCAAGTCACCGCTCACGCTAAAGACTTGAAAAACAATTATTGTCTTTACAATTGGCAGGGGGCGAATGCAGTTCGCCCTTACAACAGGCTTTTTTGGGGTATTGGATTGGCTCCATGAAAAACAATAGAAAGTAAAAAACAGCACATAAAAAAATAATACGACAGCCATTTTAAATCAATCATCCAAGGTAGCAAACTTTGCCAGTGTCAGCTGCAAAGAATCCTTCGCATCGGGCGTCATATGCAGGGCGAAGGGTTCGTAAGGCATATGATAATCGTGGGAGGTGAGTTTCCAGTAGAGGAGCCCTTCGAGATTGATCTTCTTTTCTTTTACCACATTGAAGAGCGCATTCATAGCGAGGTTTCGTTCGCGGTAGTCGAATTTTTCCTTGCCCCAGATGACCAGTTCCTGATAAAAGGAATAACCTACTACCGAAAAACCAAAGCCGGCCCAGGGTTCTACGGTAGAAAACTCTCTGTTGATGTAGCCCAGTTCAGTAAAGATGATAGGTTTTTCTATCAGGTTGTACTTTGTTCTGAATTCGTTGACCCCCGAAAAGGCAGCTTCCCAACCATCAGTGAGGATGGCAGAGAACTGTTCATCATTTTCATATTTATCGGCGGCGGAACGCAGGCCGAAATAAGCGTTGATACCAATAAAGTCGAGTTCATCCCAGAAATCGACCACCAGATAATTATCAAAATTGGCCGCATAGGTGAGTGGACCGTCGAAATGTTTTCTGACAGTTGAGACAACCGATCTCCAGTTATTGCTGCATTGTTTGCGGCGGGTATTCATGAGTGCGAGTCTGTTGGGTTCCCCTTCGAAAGTCAACTGATTGCACCAGGCGGTTTTGCGTTTAATTCTGTCTCTGATATAGGATTTCAGGTTGGAATAATTTTCATAGCCATTGACCCACATATCCTCTTTTTTGAGTTCCTTTTTATAATCGAAGGCCCTTTCTTCGTGTCTTTTTTGTTTTTTGACAGAATTGTGGTAGGCATAGAGGGAGGGCATGGAAGAAATTGGAATAGTTGAAGACAGCGCATTCATTTCGCTGCCTACGGAGAACACATCTACCCCTTCTTCATGCGCTATTTTTGCCCATTTTTCGGCGAAGGCATTGTATTTGGAGAACCAGCTGTCTATCAATTCCGGTGTTCGTGGCATTATCATACCATGCCAGATAAATCTGTTTTCGTCGAAGCTACGGTCGAGGTGTACTCTGAGAATCATGACGACTTTGATGCCGGCTTTTTTTGCCGCGCGGATCTCGTCCATCACCTTGAGGTCTTCGGCATCGAAGCGCAGTGAGTCGCTGTCCCATTTGCCCTGTGTGGCATAGATGGTCACTTCCACGGTATTCATATCCGACTTTTTGAGCAGATTGACCCAATCCTCATTATTTGCCTCATTGATTTGAATTCCACCGAGGTAAAACAAATCGGGTTTATAGTCTTTATCGTTCACAGCAACCTCCTTTTTAGTGCTGAAGAACAAAAAAGCGATTGGAACAAGACAAAGGATAAACAATATTTTTTTCATAGAGGCTACTGAAAACTAAGGGATTAATCTGATATCAGAGTGCAAATTTAACCAAAGCAATCAAAAAAACATACAATTGTCAGACATTTCAAAAATTAAATAATGAAAAACACAGAATTTAAACGATATAGCAAACCTTTCGTAAACTCAAATGTAGTATTCATACAGAAAACTGTCACTTTCAACAAAATGATTTGTGAGAAAGGACGACTAAATATATCTTTATAAAAACAATAAAATTTAAAAAAGGTAATATATCACAAAATTAACAAGAAGCTTAACAAGAAAGATTTGATATATAGAACCAAAAACACTATATTTAGGTGCTTAAATTTAAAAAATTCTGTATGCTGCATTTCACTGATTTGAAGTTGATGAGTCCCCTTGTTATTTCCTCCCAAAGAGAACAATAATAACATAAGCTATAATTGCTTTACAGACTACCAATACAAAAACATTTATTATAAAAAAATATGCATAAATTTCTTATTCTGATTTACCTACTGATTGCAGGCTTCACAACGGGCATTGCGCAGGATTTCGACAATTATCAGCTATTAAAAAGCACAGGGACTATTCCGGGTGATTTTTTGATGCCCTCATCTGAAAAATACAAAAAAGAGATAGAGAATATAGACAAAGATGAAAAGAGAACGGATAAGAACGACAAGAAGCAATTCTATCTTGAGAGCAATTTTCTGATCGACGATTTATTACAGAGTTCGAGGGTCTTATTTAATGACCCTATAACCGCC
The DNA here is from genome assembly GCA_905480075.1 of uncultured Aureispira sp. GTDB lineage: Bacteria > Bacteroidota > Bacteroidia > Chitinophagales > Saprospiraceae > Aureispira. Next base: position 2,963 of record CAJQOX010000201.1, read on the forward strand.
TATGTCAACAAGGTGGCAGACGAATTGCTTAAAGACGATGATGAGATGCGCCGTAAGTTGCGTTTTTATGCTGTCCGGTCATCGGCAGTGAATGCCTTTGCCACGAATCAGGGGATTATTTTTGTAAATGTGGGTTTGTTGGCACAATTGGAGAGTGAGGCACAGCTTGCCTTTATACTTGCCCACGAAATATCGCATGTACGTCATGGTCATGCTTTGGATATGTTCCTTGAGTCACAGAAGATAGACCGTTATACAAGCCGGACTGATTTAATTAAACAAACTACTTTTGACGACAGGATAGTAGCGAAAAACTTTTTCTCGAAGGACCTGGAAATATGTGCTGACCGCGATGGCCTTGAGTTATATCTGGAAAGCAAATACAGTCTTGATGAGTTGGAGGGAGTATTTGACGTTTTGCAATATTCCTATTTGCCTTTTGATGTTGTAACCTTTGATAAAAAATATTTTGAAAATGAGTATATCAAACTTCCTGAGGAATACTTCCTTGGCGAAGAAGACCTCAACGGCATTGACGGTGAATATGAGGAAGACGATTCAAAAAGCACACATCCTAGTATTGAAAGTCGCAGGGAAGCGAATGCAAAAACTATAGCGAAC
>CAJQOX010000202.1 GCA_905480075.1 uncultured Aureispira sp.
CCATTACATGATGTTTTTGCAGGGATTTTACAAAGGCCAGCCCCATTTCTCCCAGAAGCCAGGGGTCTTCTCCATAAGTCTCCTGTGCACGGCCCCAGGCAGGATGCCTCAGTAAATTGATACAGGGATTGCCGCTGTAATTACCTCCACTAGCCCTTATTTCTTTGCCTATAACATCTGCTACCTTGCTTTCGAGTTCCGAATTCCAGCTTGCTGCCCGGGCCATTGCCACCGGAAAGATCGTATTACTGTGTCCTTCCACAGTAGCCCCTCTTGGTCCGTCAGAGAAGCTGAAAGGGGGAATTCCCAACCTTTTATTTCTTCCGCAGTACATGTGAGGAAAGCGCTTCAATACCAAAAAGTTTAAACCCAGTTTGACCAGTCCCGGAAGGTAGGCTTCTCCTGTCATCTGATTCACTTTTTCCTTAAGGTTCATCCTGCTAAGCAACTCATAGCCCAGACTGTCTGTATTGATCCCGGGGTTTTTTTTGACCAAAAAGGATTTTGTGGTCTTTACCTGTTGCTTTTTGTATATACAGGAACTTGCAAGGGATAGCAGAAGAACAATAACTGCTAACAACTTTCCGGTCATTTTTTTCTTTTTTGTATGAAACGGAAAATGAATTTTCCTATTCTTTAATTATTTTGAAGCTTTCCTGCTCTCCTGAATCGGTGCGAATGCTGATGAAGTATACTGCAGGTGATTGTTGGATTTCTAAATTAATGATAGATTGGTCGATGAATTTCTGCTCTCCAATTTTCTGTCCCAATATGTTTTTTGTACTGATGATTATTTCCTTATAAATACCGGAAAGGTCTATAGTAAGCATCCCTGAAGTAGGATTAGGGTATACTCTGAATTTTTGCTCATTGTTTAACTTCTCAATTCCAACTCCTGTAACATTATAACAATCAGAAGTGTCAGAACATACATTATCACTGATAATGACGGCGTAATTCCCGTTAATGACAGGACTGAAATGGTGATTTATGGCATTCTGTATTGCGCTATTGTTGTTGTCGCAGTCAATCCACTGATAAGTCATCGTTGTATCATCTGCAATCAGGGTAAGTCCGTTTTGTGTTACAGCTCGGTTTAGTCCGGAATGAACATAGATTGTATTTGTCTGTAGCATCGAATCTGTTCCTGAAATTCCAAAGGCATTCAATTGTATGCTGTAAAAACCGCTATCAGAAAAAATAATTTCAGGATTTTCCGAATTCATGGTACTGCCGTTGGCAAAACTATAGGTTCCGGGACTGATAGTCCATATGAAACTATCGGCAAACACACTATTATTCATCAGGCTTATATTTACCTCGTCACAAAGGATATGCTGAGGGCTGGAAAAGCCTGCATAAATACTACCGCTAATTTGTACATCATCAATTGCGAGATCAGCATGATAGCCTCCACCCGTATACCCTCTGAAGACTAATACAACCTCTGAACCGGCAAAAGGGGATAAATCAACCCAAAGTGAATCCCACTGATTGCCTTGTTCGCCTTCTACGGGAGGGATTATATCCTTATATAGTATTCCTTCCCGGATAATATCAGTGTGAAGGGAACCGATACTGCTTCCATAGGCATGATACCAGTAAAACAATTCTGCCTGTGTAGCATTTGTAAGGTCCAGGCAGGGAGAGTGAAGGATCGATTCCTTCAGCTGACAACCCGAACCCGAATTGCCGGACCCTTCAAGATATAAGTAGTTTCCAGAACCTGTTGTATGATCTGATGAAGGGCCGGTTGCCCCTGTTCCAGTGCCGCTGTCGTCTGTACGCCAGTCTATTTCATCACCAATATTATTTGTGAGGTTATACCATCCTCCGGTAAGGGTACAGTTGATCGTTTCACAGCCCCAGGCAGTAGGGCAGCTCACAAAACTGTCAAAAGTTTCGGTCAGCGGCAATCCCGATTGTACTGAAGTATAGATAATCAGACTGTCAGTCAATGTATCATTTAACCTGTTTCCATCTGTAGGATAATCAGTCCAAATTTGCAGAGAATGACTGCCGCTGTTTACAACTGCCAGGGAATTGAAACTGACTTTTGTTTCGGATCCGGTGGGTAGATTTATCCAGGCAGTATCTTTGACGGAAGTTGTACCATCTATACTGTAAGCCAGCGGAATGTTACTCAGACTATTTATTCCCCAGTTTCTGATATTGATCTCAATTCGCATATTATCTCCTGCGGCACAGGAAGGAAGCACTTTTATTTCAGGACTGACCAAAGAAGTAATTCCTATGTCTTCAGCAATACAGTTAAAGTTAAAAGGAGATCGTTCAATAGCTACACTACGTCTGCTTAAAGCGCCGTTTCTGACAGCAGCAATTGCTAAATAGTCCGATTCAGTAAGGGACAGGTTATTGATAAGGTAACGATTCGTGGTGCTGTAGCCTAAAGAGTCCATATAATCAGATCCCAATTTGTAAATTATGTATCCGTCCACCTGTTCCACACTATCCCAATATAATAAACTCGAATCGCTGCAGGACCATATCAGACTCAGGTTGTTTACCGCCTGCAGGATATTGAAGGTGCTATCGCAGACTGCGGTTGCAGAGGTGCGTTCTACTTTTATCAGTGCATCTTTTGTAAAAGTATCAGGAACTGTCCAGTCATAATATCTTTGCGACGGACTGATATTTCCGTCTACCAATAACCAGTTGTTTCCATTATCAACAGACCAGTACAAAACGAAACTTCCTGTATCTCCCTGAGAGTCCCACCGTAATCTTTCTGTACTTCCCGGGCTGAAATGTTCTCCCCCGCAGGGATAGGTCATATAAAGTTCATCGTAGATAAATTCATAGACAACAAAATATTCCTGTGGCCCCTGTGGCACCATTGTTCCTTCTACATGCAGGGTATAAGTTCCCTGAACAGGGTTTTTAAGACTGACCTGTTCCACATTATTAAGGCTGTCTGTACTTCTCACAGCAGGCAATTCCAACGTGGCAGAATCGGGTGTCGGGTTGAGTACCCAGGGTTGCCAAAGATTTGTGGCAGGGTCTTCTAAAGTCATGTCCAGGTCATTGACTAAAGCCCTCCCGGCAATCCCGGCTGTAGCTTCATAGTCTGTCCAGTACAGCATGACTTTTACTTCTTTTACATTGGCAGGGACATTGATAATATGACTTTTGCTGCTGCCATGAGAAATAAGGTCACCCGTAAATTGATTTCCGGCAATTATCTCATAGGCCTTGCGACCATTTATTTTACCGTAACCACTTTTAAAATCGGGTCCTTCATTTTCTATATCTTCAGCACTATTCATCAATATTGCCTTTATCAGTCCCGAATTAGGTGTATTACCTCCATTGTGAAATTTGTAGGCTTGAGTAAGTTGTGCAAAAACTCCTGCAAGATTCGGGGAAGCGTGGGAGGTGCCCCCGGAACCGGTGGCACAAATGCCAGGTAGTATTCTACCATCCCATGCAGGCCCTCTGCTGCTGAATCCTGTCAGGTTGCCACTTGTATTCAGTGAACCAACAGCAAATATATTTTTTCCGGACTTGGTAAGTCCTGTGATATTGCCCCAGCCAGCACCTGCGGCACCATTTCCGTAACCACAGTCGCTGCCTCCCATATTTCCACAGGAGTAGGTAACCATAAAAGAGGGATTCATACGGACCAGGTTGTCATTGTTCTCGGCACCGGAGTTGTAGGTGCTTGAGGTTGATGCGCCTATGCAGCCCCAACCAAAGGAGTTGTTGACTATACTTATACCCGAATCGGCTGCATTGCTGAAGTTGATGCCTCCCGAATGCAGGATTGCACCGAATGCCGTGCCGCGGTAGGCAGGGTTCAGGTTTCCGGCACTTGCCATTCGACGGCCTACTCCTGTTTTGTGTCCTGATACATTTCCGCTTTCTAAATTTCTGTTCAGCCTGCCCAAAAAATTTGGCTGATGCAGGGAATCTACAATTCCGCCTTCATTAACAGCAATTTCGACACCACTGCCGTCAAAAAATAAGCCTCTTCCCGGGTTGTCGGAAATGTAGTTGCTTTGAATAAGCGAAATTTCTTCTCTGAATTCATTTTCAAGATGTTTTTCAGGCCATTCTATGTATTGTACCCAAGGGTTTTCGGCAAGCTGTCTTAGTCTTTCGGGACTGATATTTATATCAGCATATTTTTTATTGATGCTTTCAGCTTCTGCCCCGGTATTTATGAATAGTTTTTCTACTGCTGAAAAGCGGATGTTTTCCCAGAACAATACCCTTACATGAACCTTATTAATATCTCCGGCATGTGGTGGAATCTCACCGGCTTGCATATTCAAAGGCATTTTCCAACTGCTTTTCACCTCAGAAATAAATCTGACATTCATTTCCTTTAAATCCTCTTTTGTTATTAATTCTGGAATCCTGACAATCCAGCAATAATGTGGGAGGTACCTCAGAAGTTCTATGCCGGATTCTTTTATTCTTGATTTTTCATATTCTGAAGGAATATCATTAAACTGTATCAGAAGATATGCCTCATTATTAAAAATGACCGACGGTTCTTGTTGTAAGTCTTCCCAATGTTCCAAGTTTTTTTTGGATAGGAAGGTTTCGGAAGAAAGAATCACCCGGTAGTCTTTTTCAGTTTGTCCAGAACTGAAAAAAGGGACTATTGTCAATAAAATTATTAAGATATTTTTCATTATACTGTAAGTAACATTATTGCAAATCAATATAATATAGCACAATACTTAAATATAGCTAGATTTTCTTGGTTTATCTTAAATGTTGATAATAAGAATTTGATAAATGTACTTTTCAGTTTGATTTTACTATTAAAAAATATTCAGGTTTATTTCTTTGGCTTCTTGTCTGCACGAACAATAAAAAACATGAATATTATAGAGGATATTCCGAAGAATGACATTATTGCAGGGTTCTTTCTCGGGTTTTTTGACTCCACGTTCAGGCCCATAAAATCAAGGTATACAATAATAGTGTACAGGATTATTTCTATTAAGACAAAGAGTATAAAACTTTCTGCAAACCTCCTTCCTTCAGTTTTTTTAGACATTTTATATGTTTTTTATTAAAAAATTAAAAGTATTCCGCAAAAAATAATTGTTCCCACCAAGAGTAAAAAAGCAGTGTAGGGGAGTATTTCTTTTGCTTTTAAACCTGTAATTCCAAGTAAAGGCAGGGCCCAGAAAGGTTGCAGCATATTGGTTATCTGATCACCATAACAGAGAGCCATAATGCTTTTAGAGACAGGTACACCAAGCTGTTGAGAAGCCTCTATCAGAATAGGTCCCTGTACCAGCCACTGCCCGCCACCACTAGGAACAAAAATGTTAACCATACCGGCAGAAAAGAAAGTGAAAACCGGAAAGGTAACAGGATTAGATATATTGACAAAGGCATTGGAAAAGACATCTACAAGACCGGTACTCAACATGATGCCCATGATGCCTGCATAGAGTGGGAATTGTATCATTATTCCGGCGGAACCCCCTATTCCTCTTCCAACTGCTTTGTTGAAATTATTAAAACTGCCATGCAGTAATATAGCAAATCCAAAAAGCATAAAAATAATATAATTCGGATTGATAAAGCTAAAGCTGCTGTCAAAGTCCTGCCCTTGCATTAAAGGACCAATTAACACTTTATAAAGTCCGATGAATATCATTACCGAACCAAGAGTTATTGCCATAATAGGGGAGTGATCCAATCGTTCAGCACCTTCGGGTAAACTACTGTCCTTATCATCTACATCCTTGTCAAATGTATCCGGCTTCAATATTTCACTCTCAACTCTATTGCCCATCCAATACATTGACAAAGGCAATATAATAACCAAGCTAAGCATACAGACAAGGTTCATGGTCGAAAATATAGTGTCGCTAAAAGTGATCATTCCTATTTTATCGACAAATTTATGGCCTTCTTCTGCTACTTTCAATGGGGCCGATCCCGATAAGCCACCATGCCAAACCATCAATCCTGAATAGCCGGCAGCCCCTATCAAGGGGTAGTTGATCTTAATCTCATTCTCCGATGCATACTCTCCTACTTTTCTGGCAAATATCGCCCCGAGAATCAGTGCGAGGCCCCAGTTGAAAAAGGCTACCATTACACTAACAAAAGTAACAATCATTGCTGCCTTTGCCGTATTATTACAATGTTTTACCAACGATTGTATCATCTTGTTTGCAGGCTTTGTCAGTGCAAGGACATGTCCGAGAACCAATATCATCATCATCTGCATCGCAAACTTCAGGAAATCAAAAAAACCACCCTCCCAATACAATAGGATTTCTGTCAGGTGCCATTGTGAAGTTTTGGGTTCTGTAAATATTAATGCCAGTATAATAGTCAGCAGGGTAAGCAGGATAGCAATAGTAAAAGGGCTGGGTAATACCCTTTGTGCAGTGTTAACAAATTTTGAAGAAAAACTCATTATATAATTATTTGATTCTGATCTTTCAAAAATGTAAAAATGTAGTTTTTCTGTTTATAATAAAAATAAAACCCCGAATAGTTTTTAACTATCCGGGGTTGATATACTTATATTTAATAATCTTAATTGGCTTCTTCCAGTATAGAAGATATTGCAGGAGTAACCCAGCCATTATTTTCTTCTATAGTGTTTTCTTTGATGTCAGTAAGTGTTTTCTTTATCATTGGACCAATCTTGCGTTCAGAAATATCAGGCATTGAATACACGACATCCTTATAGCATAAATCGGCTACATGTGAAACGACTGCAGCAGTCCCGCTTCCAAACATCTCTTTCAATTCTCCCGCCTTATGTGCATCTGTCAATTCCTGTATGCCAAGGGCACGTACTTCAACTTTAATGCCCATCTCTTTTAGTAAATGTAAAATAGAATCGCGGGTAACTCCGTCAAGAATTGCATCAGTGGTAGGAGGGGTAATAACAGTGTCACCGATTACAGCAAAAATATTCATAGTACCACATTCCTGAATATATTTGAACTCCAGTCCATCAAGCCAAAGTATCTGGTCAAAGCCTGATTTTTTAGCCATTTCTGCAGGCTTCAAGGTAGCGGCATAATTACCGGCTGCCTTTGCAGAACCTACTCCACCAGGAAAGGCTCTTACATATTTCTGAGCTACGAGTATTCGTACAGGTTTAGGGTAATAGGCGCCTACAGGTCCTGTGAATACAATAAATTTATAACTTGTAGATGCACGAACACCCAAAGATTCATCGGTAGCAAAAATAAAAGGTCGGATGTATAAGGCAGACCCTGCTGTTTCAGGAATCCACTGTTTGTCCAGGTATACAAGGGTTTTTACTGCTTCAAGAAATAGTTCTTCAGGGATTTCAGGCATTCCCAAACGTTCACTTGATATTCTGAATCGTTTTGCATGTTTTTTTGCACGGAATAATACAGGTTCTCCGGTTTTAGTGCTGATATTAGCTTTCATACCCTCAAATACAGATTGTCCGTAGTGTAATGCCATTAGTGAAGGGGCAAATGATATGTCTCCGTATGGAAGAATCTGACAATTTTGCCATTCACCGTCTTTGTAATCTGCAACAAACATATGGTCGGAAAAGGTCTTGCCAAAGGGCAAACTACCAAAATCCAACCCTTCTCTTCTTGACTTTTCTACTAACTGTACTTTTACCGGGTAATTCATAAGAACTGTTGTGTTTTTAAGTGTCAGAAAAAAACATTCATAAACTATTTTTACGCTTTTAGTTCACTTATGTTTTATATTTTGCATAAAAATACTGAAAATTTCGCAGATTTCAAAATAACGAAATTTTAATTTAAAAGATTAGGTATTTATTAAGATGATTTAAAATAAAATTTTGATTTTTCTAACATTTCGATTGCGGAATTATATTTTGGTTACAGCGGTGGGCCTGCTATATTATTTTGTTTTATTTCTGCATAATTTTTTTGAATAATCTCAGAATTACTTTTATTTGTTAACTTTGCATTATGCTACAAAACGAGAACATACCCGGGAAAGCTTTTTTTGATTTTGAAATATATTCTGGTCTGAATTATGCTGAAAATCCTCACTGTGAAGAGCAAAAATCTATTGCTGTACTGATGAAAAATGCTTCAGAAGCTGACCTTCTTTTCCTATCTAAAATTCTTGCTGCTGTTAAGTTGGATATTGATAAGGATATTCTGCTGATCAATTCTAGTTCTCTACCAGCTTTTAATCAATTCAAAAAAGTACCTTCTATCGATAAATTGCTTGTCTTTGGCATCTTGCCGGCTGAAATTGGGTTGCATTTAAAGGTCAAGCCCTACAGTCTGATAGATTTCAATAATTTTTCCTTCCTTTTTGTACATGCTCTGAAAGATATTTCTGAGGATGTCAACAAGAAAAAAATGCTTTGGCAACAGTTACAGGTTTTGTTTTGATAGGATTTTTTTGATAAAAAATCATATTTTGTTCTTCACTTTTTTCAATCAATTCTTCAAGTCCACACAGAATTTTACGTTTATCTAATCAACGACATACTCAGATGAAAAGAATCTTATTTATTTCAAGTCTTTTACTTTGTTTTGTTCCTTGTATACTTTTAGCACAGTCAACCCTCCTTTTTGAGGATAATTTTGAAAACAACTCAAAAAAATGGCCTGTTAAATGCACTGAGAAAATTTTGACTGACATAAAGAATAGTAAATATTATCTGGAACGATTTACCGATACAGGAGGAGATGTTTTTATGAATAAGGTGTATTATAATACAAAAAAAGACTTTATTATTGAAGCTAAATTCCGTCAAACCTCCTGCAAGGGCAACCACGGCTTTGGCCTAGTATGGGACGCAAGGGACAATCAATACACAAAAAATTTTATTATCAGTCCCAACAAGTTTTTTACGGTTTATCATACTAAAAACGGAAAATATCATGCTATTAAAAAATGGACAAAGCTGCGGTCTATCAACAGGAAGGGGAAAGATAATATTCTCAGAATCCATAAAAAAGGCACCGTAATTAAGTTTTATATAAACGGACAACTTGTTTACAGCAAAAACGACAGCTATGCCTTTGGTTCCAAGATAGGATTTAAGGTCACTTATAAAATGAAGGTTGAGGTAGATTATATCAAATTTTATCAGGATGACTGGAAATATGATCCTAAGATCAATTTGATGGAATTGTCTGATGAAGACAAGATGAATCAAAAAGAGAATCTGGGACCGAATATCAATAGTTCCTATTGTGAAAAATCTCCGGTTATTTCTCCTGATGGTCAGATTCTGTTTGTTAACAGACACAATCACCCCAGAGACGGGCAAGGTAAAAAAAGGGATAAAATCTGGTATTCGCTTAGAAACGGTCAGGATAACTGGTCTGCATGTCAAAATATAGGGCCGCCATTAAATAATGAAAACCATAATTTTGTTGTGTCTGTAAGTGGTGATAACAATACTGTATACCTGGGGAATCAGTACAAGGCAGATGGTTCTGCAGGTGGCGTCGGTATGTCTGTTTCTAACCGGACAGTGAAGGGTTGGGGAATTCCTCAGAAAGTCGATATAAGCAATTATGTAAATTATAGCGATCGTGTTAATTACTTTATGTCTCCCAGTCGCAAAATTCTGATAGTTGCTACCGAAAATGAGGACACCTATGGTTTTCATGACTTATTTGTATACTTCGAAAAAAATGGTGCCTATGTAAATCCTATTAACCTTGGCCCCACAATTAATACCGCAGAATCAGATTTTTCGCCATTTCTTGCATCAGATAATAAGACGCTTTACTTCGCTTCATCAGGTCATGCCGGATATGGGCAGGCTGATATATTTGTAACTAAACGTCTCGACGATAGCTGGACTAACTGGTCAATACCCCAAAACCTGGGCAATATAATCAATTCTGATAGATGGGATGCCTACTATAAAATTCCCGCTTCCGGAGAATATGCCTATGTTGTTTCTGATCATAAGAGTATTGGGAAAGAGGATATCTTTAGGGTTAAGCTTCCCGAAGAAGCACGTCCGGAACCTGTTTTAATGGTCTACGGGAAAGTTTTGAATGCAAAAACAAATGAACCGGTTCAAACAGATATTACCTATTATGATTTGGTAACGGGAGGAGAAGAAGGTAAGGCTATAAGTAATCCTTTGGACGGAACTTATAAAATCATTTTACCTTATGGTAAAAAGTATAGTTTCCTTGCCTTTGAAGATAGTTATTATTCCATCAGTGATTTCCTGGATGTCAGCAATATAAAACATTATGCTGAAATTGAAAGAAACCTCTATCTGAATCCAGTCGAGAAAGATGAAGTGATTCCTGTTAATAATTTATTTTTTGAAGATAATCAGGCAAGTCTTCAAAAAGAGTCTCATGCCGAACTTGACAGACTGGCCAAACTACTTCATCAGAATCCGAACATGAAAATTGATATCAAAGGACATTCCAATAACAAAGGCACTGCAGAGGAAAACCAAAAACTATCTGAAGAACGGGCAGCATCCGTCCTTCATTATCTAGTAGAGAAAAAAGGGGTTGAGAAGCAAAGGGTGACCAGTCAGGGTTTTGGAAAAAGGAAAATAATCGGGAATCCCGAAAATCAACAAAAGAGAATTATGGAGTTTAAAATTATTTCGAAGTAATTACGTTATTCTATTATAAAGAAGCACCTCTTGAGGAGGTGCTTCTTTATGTGTTTACCGCATAAATAGAGCCTGCTAAGTAAAGTGTTTAATACTCTTTTAATACTATGTTAATAACTATTCAGGGCGTCAATAACTCGTTGTACAGCCTCATCTTTCAATTCGGCAAACATAGGTAAAGTTAAACAATGAGCGGCTAAATATTCAGAATGCGGGAAGTCACCCTCTTCGTAATTTAAGTCAGAAAAAGCTTTTTGTAAATGACAAGGAACAGGATAGTGTTTGCCGGGCCAAATATTCAAATCATTGAGATGTTTCTCTAAAGCTGTTCTGTCTTTAGTAGTAATTACAAAAAGATGAAAAACAGATTCATAGCCCTCCGGACATTTTTGCATCATTATTTTGGGGTTCTTTACTTCTGTTTTGTATCGTTTAGCTATCTCCTGACGGCGAGCATTCCAGCCATCTAAATATTTCAGTTTAACATCCAAAACAGCGCCTTCTACACCACCCATACGCATATTGTATCCAACAATATCATGATAATAACGCTCTGCACAACCATGGTTTCTAAGTTTATGTAAATAGTCTTTATATTTTTCATTATTAGTAGTGATGCCACCACCTTCACCATAAGTTCCTAAGTTTTTACCCGGGTAAAAGCTAAAGCAACCCATTTCTCCAAATTGTCCCACACGTTTGCCCTTATATTTGGCGCCATGTGCCTGCGCTGCATCTTCTATAAGGAAAATATTATGTTTGTCTGCTATTGCTTTTACAGCATCAATATCAAATGGCTGTCCATACAGGTGAACGCCAATTATCGCCTTTGTCTTGTCTGTAATTTTTTCTTCTATCTTAGTTGCATCTATTTGCCAGGTGTCAGGGTCACAATCTACAAAAACAGGAGTTGCCTTAACATAAGCTGCAGCCCAGGCAGTAGCAATAAAAGTGTTGGCAGGAATAATGATTTCGTCTCCTTGACCGATACCCAATGCTTCTACAGCCAAATGTAAAGCTGATGTACCGTTATTGACAGCTACAGAATAGTCTGATTCGCAATATTCAGCAAAATTATTTTCAAAACCTTTAACAGTAAAACCATTGGTGAAAGCATTCGATTCAAAAACTTTTTCTATTAATGGCAATATTTCATCTTTAACTTGTTGGTATTGCTCTTTTAAATCTAAAAAAGGTATTTTTTCTTTTTGCATTATTTATATTTTGAGAATTTTTAAAAATTCTTTTAGTTAATTTTCTTGTAATTTATGATACTATAAGTAATTTACTTTTACTTCTTTTCCTTTGTTCTTAATGGAGATTTGAGATGCTTCTAATACTTTGATTACATTGATTCCGGAAATGTAATCAGAAACAGGTGTTGTCCCTTTACTAATTGCTGAAATAAAATCTTTGGCAACCCCTCCCAATGCTTCTTTCATTGGTACTTTAGGAATACTTATATCTCCCACTCTGTAATCAACTAATATTTTATGTTTTTCTGCTTCGGCTCGTTTATCTACAAAATGGTAAGATGTATCATAAAGGCGAATTTTTTCAGAAGGTTCAGTATCGTCAAACAAAATCATCTTTTTATTGCCACCAATCAAAAATTGACGGATTTTGACAGGAGAAGTCCAGGAACAGTTGAAATGAGCGATCATATCTGAATCGTAATTCATGGTCAGATAGGCAATGTTTTCAATTCCATTATTTGTGTGAGAAATGCCTATAGCCTGTACACTATGAGGCTTTTCGTCTGTGAGATAGTTCAGGATAGAAATGTCATGAGGAGCCAAATCCCAAAGTACATTTACATCAGGTTGGAATAATCCCAAGTTGATACGGGTAGAGTCAACATATTGCAATTTTCCAATAATATTACGATCAATTAAATCCTTTATTTTTTCAACAGCACTTGTATAAAGAAAGGTGTGGTCGACCATGAGTACTTTTCCTTTTTTTTCTGCTAACTCAATCAGCTTTTCTGCTTCTGCAGAGTTTGCAGTCATAGGTTTTTCCAATAAAACATGCTTACCTGCATTTAATGCTTTTTTTGCCAACTCAAAGTGGGTTAATACTGGTGTTGCAATAACAACGGCATCCGTTTTTGGGTCATTGATCGCTTCTTCAGCAGATTGAGTTGTTTTAATAGCAGGATATAGTTTGTTGACTACATTCAGACGTTCCTGTCTGAAATCAGCAACATAAAGGACGTTTCCATCTGTTTGAGCATTGAAGTTTCGAGTCATATTCGGACCCCAGTAGCCAAAGCCGATTACTGCAATATTTATCATAAAAAAACAAGGTTAAGTGAAATGCAATTTTTATAGTGAGTGCAAAATAGAATCTTTTATTTATTTATTTCAAATAGACCTTCAAATTTTTTACTTTGAACAGTAAAGTTTATTAGTTTTACAGGTGTTTTGATGAATTATTCTTAATTATCCAAATGAACTTCAATCAGGTTTTAATTTATTTAGAAGAAAAGTTGCCTAAATATTCTAATTGGAAATTTTGGATTCTGCTTGCTTTTCTGGCAAAAGGGTTTTTATTTTTCCTATTATTAGGAAAAACGGGTTCAGTGCCTTTAACAGAAGGCTTTTGGGGACAATACGGAGG
>CAJQOX010000203.1 GCA_905480075.1 uncultured Aureispira sp.
CCATTCGTCAAATAATACGTTGAGCGAAAATATAGAAAGGGTAGGAGGGACAGCAATTTCCCGATTGTTCTTTTGAGATAGAATCCATTCCTGCCTACTTTTGTCAAATATGTACGGAAGGGTCTTCAAATCTGACATTTATATAAGATGAGGTTATTTCAGTATAAAAAACTTACTTTATCAATTCAGCCACCAATTCGGTGGGCCGGCCAATAACGGCATTTTCCCCACATATAACAATCGGGCGTTGCATTAATTTAGGATAATCAAGCATAGCTTTGATCCACTCACTTTCCGTAAGTTCCTTACCCTTGAATTTTTCCTTATAAATAGCTTCTGTTTTTCTGATTAGTTCAGCAGCTTTAATTCCCAGTTTACTTAAAACAGCCTTTAGTTCTTTTTCTGACAAAGGTTCTTTAAGGTATTCAACAGTATCAAAGTCTACCCCCATTTCGATCAGTAACTGATGACTTTGACGGCTTTTAGTACAACGGGGATTGTGGTATATTTTAATTTTCATAATGGCATACTAATTTTTTGAAGGCAGTAAAGCATCTAAATTTTCTTCTCTTTCGTCATCAGAGAATAAAACATTCATCTTATGTTCATACATATTGGTCATCTTCATTAGCTTTCTTGATAGCATATCACTATGTTCCAACATCATATCTATATCCGACCTTTGTCCCATCTCTGTTGCTTTAGAAATCCAATCCCATTCTACAATACAACTTTCAAGTAATTTGCTCATTGATGTACTGTTTAGTCTCGATTTTTTCAATTCTTCAAAACCGGGCTCAAAATCTTTAACACATTGTTTTAGATGACGGATACTTTCCTCCTTGTCATATTCCATCACCTTCATAAGAAAATACAAGGCAACTCTTTGAGAATAAATTCTGAGGTGACTCGAAAGATGAATTTGATGTGTGATATCGAGAGTAGGAGAGACCTTTACACCATTTTTGTATGATAAGGCTTTGTATGAGTGTATTTTTGATGCATAATTTTCAATCGCTACAGTCACTTTTTCACAGGCATCCATTACTTTTTCACATTTTTCAATTACTTTTTTAATCTTTTCTTCATCCTTTGTTTCGTAATCAGTTACCAGAGTTTTAAAACTTTTCCAAAGTGGCCCAATTTCAGTTATTGCCATTTTGATATCTTCATTATGAGAGGTTTCCCACATGAAGTTATGTTTTTCTTCAAATAATCTGATGTGCTCCAGGACCTCTTTTTGATACTCGTCTGTCAGATGATTATTGAGGCTGGCAAGATACGATTTGGCTACCTTTTGGCATTGCATTCCCTGAGCGGTAGCATCATTGATTGCATCGCTGATAGACAATTTCTTAAGTAATGTTTTATAAGTTTTTTTTATTTCTCTGATAGTTTCTGAAATGATAAGTCCCCTGTTGAGCATATCGGGGACATAACTCTGATCCTTGTCAACAAATACCAAATGAAGACTGATTCCATCCCAGGCTTTTTTGATTTTTTGAATTTTGTTTTTTATTGAACTGGATGTTACCCTGGATTTTTCAAGTTTGTTGATTACTGCGGTAAATAATTTTTGAGCATCATCAAGTTTATGTCCGGAATTGGTAGCATCTATCCCTTGTTTTTCAGCAAGATAATAAAGCAAAACGCGTTGAATCACTATAGATAAATTATTATTTTGAATCAGACTTTCACTTATGCGTAGCTCTGTTTTGTGAAGCTTTACCTTCCTTTGTTTTATTTCAAATTCTCTGTATGCTGTATTCAGGAGTTTGGTAGACTCCAGGATCTCAGCAGATAATTTTAATAGTTTAGAAGCCCCTTCCTTATTGATTGTCCAGTTGGCGATAGCTTTAAAATCCTTCCATAATGCCCTTACCTTCTGAATATTTGTTTTGATTTCTTCGGTGGGGACAAAATAACCGAGTTGGTGCATATGTTCATCAAAGTTTTCAATTACTGCATCCCTTTGCTGATAGAATTTTGGTTCTCTGATATTGTTTACCAGTGATAGGTAAACCTTTGCTACTTCCTGTGACAAGACCTGAAGGTCTGCAGTATTCTCAATGGCATTTTCAGATTTTGTTTTTATATCCTCAGCCAGGCTTATTGTAGAAATAAATAAGATGATAAAAAGTGATATAATTTTAACAGACATTGTAATTTGTTGATAGATAATAACTTGTCTTTTGTGTGGTTGGTTGGCGATCAAGACAGTTGAATCATTTTAATATAATAATTTTTAATGATACAACTTTTTCACCTTTCTTAATAATGTAAACGGTAAAAAATATAAATTTATATATGTTAAAGAAATTCATTTACATATTGATAAATAATTGTCAGGTATTAATACAAAAAATATTTCTTTATTAATATGGAATTTATTGAATATTAGTATATTGACTAAAAGTAATTAAATATTATTGATGGCAAAAAAAAAAATAGTTGGCAGAAGGGAAAAAGCCGATTTTCCTACACTGGGAATAATGGATATTGATGTAAAAATAGACACGGGTGCTTTTACTTCAAGTATTTATTGTTCTGAGATTAAAATAATTGATTCTCAGCTTTATTGTAAGTTTTTAGATAAATTTCATGGGGCTTTTAAAGATCAGGAATTAATTTTTGAATCTTACAGCCTTGCCAAAGTTAAGAGTTCTAATGGAATTTCAGAAGAACGGTATCAGATTAGGACTTCTATAGAATTTGGTTCCAAATTATATGAAATTGAATTGACTCTTACCGACAGAGAAGAAATGAAATATCCCGTTCTGATCGGCCGTAAGTTTTTAAAAGGAAAATTTATTGTAGATGTATCCAAAACCAATAAACTCAAACAAGATCTAAAAAAAAATGAATAAAAAAATGAAAATGGTCATTCTTTCCCGGAGCTCGAGGCTGTATTCAACCCACAGGTTAAAAGAAGCAGGTGAAAAAAGGGGGCACGAAATGTTAATCCTTGACCACACTAAATGTGATATCGTTATCGAACAGAAAAAACCTCAAATCTATTACAGAGGGGAAGAAATAAAGCATATTGATGCTATTATTCCTCGAATCGGTGCTTCTGTAACTTTCTATGGAGCTGCCGTTATCCGGCAGTTTGAAATGATGAAAATTTTTTCTGCAACCAGTTCTGAAGCACTCACACGTTCAAGAGATAAACTCAGAAGCCTTCAATTGCTTACAAGAGCAGGACTTGGTTTACCCAAAACGGTATTTACCAATTATTCCCGAGATGTCAACTCGGTTATCAATAAGGTAGGGGGAGCACCCTGTGTCCTGAAATTATTGGAAGGAACACAGGGTATGGGCGTAGTTTTGGCAGAAACAAAATCAGCGGCAAGGTCAGTCCTTGAGGCTTTTAATGGCTTACAGGCAAGGGTTATTGTTCAGAAATTTATTAAGGAGGCCAAAGGTGCAGATATAAGGGCACTTGTGGTAGATGGTGTGGTGGTTGGTTCTATGAAAAGACAAAGTGCTCCCGGAGAATTTCGTTCCAATCTGCATCAGGGAGGTACTGCTTCCTTAATAACACTTACCGAAGAAGAAGAAAATGCTGCTCTTAAGGCTACTAAAATTCTAGGTCTGGGAATTGCAGGAGTGGATATGCTTCAGTCCGATTCCGGGCCTATGATTCTTGAAGTGAATTCTTCTCCCGGTCTTGAAGGTATTGAAAATGCTACCAAAAAAGATATTGCCAAAGCCATAATTCGTTATGTGGAAAGAAATGTTGATTTGTAATATTTTTAATTGTTTATATGAAAATTTTAAATACTGAAATCAAAGCCGGACAAAAAGAGGTAATTAATCTCAATATTGCAAAATTGCATACCGGGACTTCTTTGGCCGTTCCTATTATTGTTGAAAGAGGAAAAAAAGATGGGCCCTGCCTTTTGTTGACCGCCGGTATTCATGGCAACGAAATCAATGGAGTGGAGATTGTCAGGCAAATTATTACCAGAGGGTTTAATATTCCCGAATGCGGAACGGTCATTTGTATTCCGGTAATTAATGTTTTTGGCTTTCTAAATCAGGAACGGGAATTCCCTGATGGCAGAGACCTTAACAGAATGTTTCCGGGATTTAAAAAAGGCTCATTAGCCAGTCGTTTTGCCTATTATCTTATCAATGAGATCGCTCCGCATATTGATTATTGTATCGATTATCATACAGGCGGTGATATGAGGTTTAATTACTCGCAGATAAGAATTGATGCTGATTGTAAGGAAACTCTACAGCTTGCTGAAGTTTTTGGGGTCAAATTTATTAAAGATGCCGAAACCCGAGACAAATCTTTTCGTAAAACCCTGGCTGAGATGGGAAAAAAAGTATTACTTTATGAAGGAGGGAAATCTCTAAACTTAGACAGGACGGTAACTATGAACGGCATTAACGGCGCTCTAAGAGTTATGAATAGTCTTGGTATGCGTGATTTTACAGAGGAATTAACTCAAAGATCTGCTTTAAGAACTGAACCGCAGGTGTTCATCAAATCTTCTTCCTGGATCAGGGCACGTCACTCGGGCATGTTCAGATCGCAATGCAGAATAGGATCCTTTGTCAAAAAAAATGATGTAATTGGTACTTTAAGTGATCCTTATGGCGATTTCGAAGCTGATATCAAAGCCACTTTTGATGGTTATGTTATCTGTACCAATCATGCCCCCCTCGTCAATCAGGGAGATGCATTATTTCACGTCAGTAAAAAGATAATTGAAAATTATTAGCAAGTAATTTACTTTATTTACCTGCTGCAGCCTTAGCCTGCTGTTGTTGCAATTTTATATTGCGCTGCCATTGTGCATGTACATAATTGTGGTAATGTTTATATTCCTCGCCGGCAAAAAATATAAGATTGCCCAATAATGGTTCTGCTTGTTTGTAACCACTTATTATGTGAACCCTGTTGAACGTTTCATCCAAAATAGCATATGAGGGATAGCTTAATGCACCTTCCAGTAATGAATAGGCTAAAATATGCACCTTACCTCTTGCCCCGGTTTTTTTGAAGGACGGATCCGAATTCATAAAGGTAGTCCCTTTGAAGAGGATAGTATCCATTCCTTCAGCATCAAATTTAATGGCGTAATAATTGCGATTCATATAATCAACTATCGAGGGATTCATAAATGTTG
>CAJQOX010000204.1 GCA_905480075.1 uncultured Aureispira sp.
GGCTCCATTACAGGAAATATTATTTTGTGAGGACGTTATTGAGATTGAAGAAGGTTCTGTGATTGTTACACAATCAGAAATATCACAACCGTTACCATCTGTGGCGGTAACACAATGTACACCTGCAATCAAGGCTGTAGCCAAGGGCCCAGACTGAGAGGAGGCAGAAGCGGACCAGATAAAAGTATTTGACCCTGCGCCACCCGTTACAGAAGCCGTTGCATCTCCATCATTTCCTCCATGACAAGAGACATCATTCTGAATAAAAGTTAAGGTTGCCGATGAAGGTTCTGTGATTGTAACAGAAGTAACATCATCACAGCCGGTTCCATCAGAAACTGTCACCTGATAAATACCTGCTACAGCATTATTAATTACATCATCATTGGTTGGAAAAGTAGCTGAATTACCCCCTGTCCAGGAATAAGTGAGCCCCGGACCTGAACCAGTAGCATTAACAGTAATAGTTGAAAATCCACCACCACAAGTAATAGGAGTAGCAGAAATATTAGTAGAAACAGAAGGAATAACATCCACACTAACATTTATGGTATCCGGGCAAGATAACCTGGTGACACCATTTGTAATTGTTTTAGTAAAAATTATGGCTTCGTAATTAGTAGCAACAGTAGGAAAAACTAAGGCCGAATCCTCAGAAATTTTTGTCAGAGAACCTGAAGCAGACCAAACAACAGTATCATTAGATGTTAAGCCATTAATAACCAAAAAAGTAGACTCACCGTCACAGACCTGAGTATTTGAAGGAGGAGTAACAGCCGGAACAGGATCTACAAAAAGGTAAACAGTATCTTTATCGGTATTTCCGCAACAAGCATTATTAATAAACATTTCTACAACAAAGAATCCTGGAGTATTAAATTGAGTAGAAGGTACATTCTGAACAGACCCCGGATTAGTAATCGCCCCGTGAAAGTTCCAGTTATAGGTATCTCCAGTAAGGTCGCTGCCAAAAGTAGCAAATTCCCCCTGACAGATTTGAAAGGTATCCGTACCAAGAACATTGGCAGACGTAACAATTTGAGGTTGAGCCGCAGCAGTGCCAAAGCCCTTTACATCAAAAAAGTAGAAACCTTCATCACAATCATCGTTCTGAATAGCAATTCGAGCATCACGGTTATTTAAAGCAGAAGGATTAAAAGTAATAGTAAAAGTAGCTGAACTACCTGCAGGAATAGGAGTAGCAGGAATAAGGGGACCCAAATCAAAATCACCGGGATTATTTCCTGCCTTAAAAATTCCCGGAACATTCAGGGGAGCAGTTCCATTAGAATTATCAATAGTAAAAGTATGTACAACTGACCCCCCGGGGAAAGTAGCATTTCCGAAATCCGTATCATCAGAGGGGTCAGGTGTAAAGTCATTAATAACAATAGAAAGACCATTCCCTATAACATCAATTTCAGGAAGAGAAGAGATGCAGTTTCCTCCAACACCATTGAGAGAGCCATCTATCCAATTTGATCCAGAACCTGTTAATATAAAGCTGTTGACGACACCATCGTGGTTATTTGAGGTATGGTCAAAAACGGTAGTTTCCGTAGAGTTAGAACCTGCAGCAATACCCTGATTAAATTTATAATACGCCAGCAAACCCGATTCATTACCAGCAAGTTCGCAACTCATTTCTTGTATCAATTTATCATCGCATTGAGGTTCAGACCAGATTCTGAGTTCATCTATTTGAAACTGCAAAGGTTCAGCATTCAGAACAGATCTTCCGAGTGTGATATCATCATTAAAAGGGACAGCGGATTCAACATATAAATGTACCCATTGGTTTTTAGGAATATTGGAAAAGCCAACTGGAGTTGACACTCCGTTAATATACATAGTAGTCCAATCAGCGCCAAAGCCATCAGTTCCACCACAGTTTTGACAAATAAATCCGGATCCGAGTCCGTTTCTGGCATCGAGTAAATATCTGTTACCCAATTGAAGGTCAGGAATTTTGACCCACATAGATATTGCCCTGACATTATTTATCATTGGCAAATTGACCTGACCATTGACCCCATCAAAGTCGAGCGCGGTAGCAGGAATAAGAGACTCTACATTTCCGATTTCAGGGTTATTGGCCCAGGTAGTTCCACAGATATCAGCAGAAGGGGCGCCTGCAAATGCCCCATTATCTATAGCGACAGAACCCAAGTTTGGTCTGTAAATATCCTGCCATCCGCAGATAGCCAAACCGCTCAGATTAGGATTTAAAGAAGAAAAGAATCCGGGGCAAGTTCCAGCACCAAATACACAAACTTCTACAATATTCTGAATATTGGTCCCGTTATAAGTTGGAGCGAAGGAATTGAGATCAGAAAGCGAGGCGCCACTAAAATGCTTATTATTTGCAAGAATAGTATTGGTCATATTTAGCTGGGCGTTATTCCCATAAAAAACACCTCCGGAAGAGAATCCAGTATTATGACCAGAAACATTATCTATCACGGTACAATTGATTAAATTAAGGATAGAACTCAGGTCAACAAATATAGCACCTCCATTATTGCCCCCTGTAGAATTATTCTGAACAGTACAATTGGTCAGCGTAACGGTACCATCAGCAATGTAAACACCTCCTCCCAGACCATTGCCTCCAGAATCATTATTTTTAATTGTAGAATTATTAATAGTCATCGTTCCGGAATTCTGAGCGATTCCTCCCCCGTGTCCACCTACAAGAGCACCGCATTCATTGCCTTGAACAATACAGTTGATCATTGTCAGTATTCCCCCATCATTAAGGATACCACCACCGGGATTCGAACCACCCGGGTTTCCGGTTTCCACTTTGATATTATTCATTTCTACTGTAAAGGCTTTCACTTCGAATATTCTGTAAAATGAAACCAGATTACCTCTCGTAACAGTAGAACCTGCTGCATGACCATTCAAGGTCATGTGATTATTAATAACAGGAAGTACAGAATTAATAAAATGAGTCCCTGACACTGTAAAATTAATACTATGTGGCGCTCCGGGAGTAGCAGAAAAGTCAGTATTAGCATCAGTGATTGCCTGTCTTAAAGACCCTGCGCCTGCATCATTAAAGTTAGAAACAGTAAAAGTAGTTGCAGTTGCCGTTAAAGACATACACATAAAAAACAATATGTAAGAGAACAATTTCATATTACAAAGAGGGTTAGTGACAAAGAAAGGGAGTATTGGGGGAATTAACTTTTTGCACACAATTGAAAATCTACTGAGTGAACCAGCATATTCCACTGGCAAAAAATGCATATTATTATTTTTCATAAAAACACCTGTTTATACAACCTCCACAAAACTAAGATAACTCAATTAAAAACAAATAAAAGATTTAAAACAAACTCAAAAAGAATAGAAAAAAATCTTAATTAAAAAATAATGTGTGCGTGGTGAAATAAAATAAAAATAACAAAATAAATCAATTTGATTTATCAATTTTAGTAATGAGAACTTCGGTTCTTCTATTTTCCTGATGATCATCTTCCGAACAAAGTTTACATTCATTTTTAAGTCTGCCTTCTCCATAGCCAACAGCCACAATCCGGGAAGGTTTGATTCCCTTATTAATGAGGTATTCTCTTGCGCTTACCGCTCTTTTCCCTGAAAGAATTTGGTTATATGAAGTGGACCCTCTTCTGTCGGTATGAGAAGACAATTCAATTTCCATTGATGGATATTTTTTCATAATAAGAACAAGGTCTTTGAGGTCAGAGGCGGCATCAGGGCGGATATTCCATTTATCATAATCGTAGAAGATACTTTTAAGTTCAATAATATCCCCTTTTTTAATAGAAGCTTCAAGCTCTTCATTTTCAACGACAAAAGGATCTCCGGAGCGATCAAAATCGGGGGTCATTGCCATTTCAAGTTCAACAGCCTTATCACAATCCTCTGCATTAACGAGAGAGATTATCTGATTATCACCAAAGAACTTATTCTTTTTAGATTTAACTACATATTCACAACCACATTCCAGGGGAAAGCCAAAATCACCATTATCTTCAACTTCCATAACGAGTTCTTCCCCTGTACAACGGTTAAGGAGTATTACGGACGCATTGGGGAGGGGTTTTTCATAATCTTTATTGATAACCTTTCCTACAACATAAGTAGGGCCAAGCGGTACAGAGGGGTCATATTCATAATTCACAGGGGGTATATCCGTTGTGCTATAATTTTTTCTGGTATTATTTTCTGCGATGACTTCTTCAGCAATTTCAATAGAATGATCTCTTGTGAGGCCAATACAATATTCATCAAGACCATCGACATTTTTAGGCATAATAAAATAATCCGAGACATTATAGTATCCCTCTCTGGACACCTCAATAAAGTAAGGGTCACCTGCACGCAATTTACAAAGGGTGAAACCATTTTCATTTGTAACAGAGGGCACCCCTTCTTCTTCAAGTTCAGTATCTCTTTTGACAACCACCCTTGCATTTTCAAGTCTGAGTCTTGTATCGTCGTCATAAACACATACATCGATATTCATAGCCGGGAGAGGAACAACGCCATCGAGGCCATCTTTAATAACAAAATGATAAATATCATCTTCACCTAAACCTCCATCACGTGAGGAGGAGAAATAACCTTCTGTTTTATCTTTATTCATGATCATACCGAGGTCATCATAAGAAGAATTAAGAGGAGACCCGACATTAAAGGGATATTCCCAAAGAGAATCGGGGTGATGATACACCTGAGTTGCTATAAATACGTCGAGGCCACCAAGGCTTGACCATCCGTTGGAGGAGAAAAAGAGGGTTCCGTCAGAGTGAATGAAGGGGAAGACCTCATCCCCTGCAGTATTTATTCGTGACCCGAGGTTAACGGCTTTAGACCAGGATTCGCCTTCTTTATAACTTACATAGAGGTCCATACCACCAAAGCCACCTTTTTGATTAGAGGCAAAAACGAGCATATTTTCCGCTTTTGTCAACGCCGGGTGACATACATCATATTCCGTATTATTAAAAGGCAGGTCAATAACATTAGTCCATTCACCATTTTCAATTACAGCAGAGAACACTTTAAGTTTAGTGGTTCCATCTTTCGATTTTCCTTTTTTTCCTTTATGGAAGTCATTTCTGGTAAAATAAATAGTTTTATGATCTTTGCTGAACACGGAGGGACCTTCATGGAATTCAGTTTTGAGTTCATCAGCCCATAATTCGGGTTTCCCCAATTTTCCATCCTCTCCTTTTTCGGAGATATAAAAATCCATATAATTATCATTGAGCCATCTGTCGGTTTTTTCGCCTTTAGTACGGGTAGAGATAAATATTATATGGTTGAGGTAATACATGGGGCTGAATTCAATTTTTGGAGAATTGAGGACAGCTTCATTATTTATTTCCACCTCACCGATTGCTCTGAGTTCGGCCATTTTATTACAGGCTTCCCAACCGAGTTTGGCCCGTTGGTCATAAGGTTTTCCGTTGGCTTTATCCTGTAGTTTTTCATCACAGATACGAAAGTGATTTCTGGCATCCATATACCTGCCGTTAGTCTGTAAAGCCTGAGCATAATAAAGGTGGTTGATAGGGTCATTATCATTTTTTTCGATAATGACAGCATACAATTTTTCGGCCGATTTACTATCTCCGGTTTTTCTGGAGCTTTTAGCCATTTTGGAGAGTACGTTATCATCCATTTTTGCAATATCCTCTTTGGATTTCAGTTCGAGATAAGCACCATAACCTTTAGCGTCAAAATGTTTATCTGCTTTACTTTTCTGAGCAAACAAGGCTGAAGTAAAAGAACAAAAGAGGAGGAAACAAAATACGTTTTTCATCAATAGAAATTTAGGTGTCCAAGAGAAAACAGAACAGATAGAATATTAGAAAAATCTGGGATTATGAACTTTCTCATTTTTTTTGAGGAAACAATACTCAAGCATGACCTCAATAGATCCGGCATTATATCTTTGCAATTGAGTAATTGTAAAATCATAAGCGAAGGCTATTTGTATTTGCGGTGCGATACGCCATTGCAGGATTGCATCGACAGAATCGCCCATACGATAAGTTACTCCGACCAATATTTTCTGGAAGAAAACGAAACTAAGGTTAAAATCCATATCGAAGGGTGCGTTGACCACATATTTGAACATCACATTAGGTTGAATCTGTACATTTTTAGCTATATCGAAAGACAGTCCCCCCATAAAGAAATAATGTTGTCTCAGCTGAGGTTCTACCGATGCATTGGGGTTGGTGGAAAAGTCAAGTTTATTCTGAAAGAGATGAGGGACAGAGACGCCCGCATACCAGTGTTTAGCCTGATAATAGACCCCTGCTCCAAAATTAGGAAGCATTTTAGAAGTAGTTGCTCCGGGGATAGAGCTATCAAAAGCCTGCGTAGGATTTGCCTGATCCCATCGGATTTGCATATAGGAAAATGAGCCTCTGAGACCTATAGAGAAAAAAGATTCATTTTTAAACCGGATAATGTAAGAGTAATTCGTTTCAATATCTACTTTATCGGTAAACCCAATCTGATCATAAGTAACAGATAATCCGAGGCCGATACGGTTTTTAAAAACAGAACCATGTGCATTAAAGGTACCTGTTTGCGGAGCACGTTCAATTCCAATCCATTGTTTCCTGTAGATTCCGGAGAGGCAGAGTACTTTTTTGGAGCCTGCAAAAGCCGGATTAAAGTACATTTTATTGAACATAAACTGTGTATACTGAGCATCCTGTTGGGCCTTACACAGAATTGAAAAACAAAAAAATACAAAGAGTAAAATGAAGCGTATCATATACTATAATTTAAATTAGCTTAATTGTAAAAAGAGGATTTTGATCCATAAAAATCAAAAACATATCAAAACCAAAAAACAATAAGATACCATTCACAAATAGAATGGTAGGTAATATAAGCAAATAAGTTCTAAAAACCAATTATCGGCACATTCCTCATAGCCCCGAATTTCATTATATGCGTTGATTTAACAATTTTAAAGTAAGTATCAAGAGGTAATTGAATCCCATAAGATAATCCATCACATTGATTTTGACAGTTGCCGGATGCACCAAAAACCCCCTCACTATAAAAGACCATTAATTTGGCAAAAGGGTAATTTGCAAGAATAGAAATTCCACAATTAAACCATGGAGAAATTGAAGAGAATAAGTAATTAATATCCGGGTTGAAATTTGAATTTGCCAAACAGAGATGCTTACGAAGAGATGCGACACCTGAGTCATTAGAATTAAAGACAAAACAAGGCTTAACATTCAAAGAGGCAAAGGAGGATAAAAAAACAAAAATTGCAAGATAAATATTTCTTAAATTATCTTTAAAAAACATCCATAATACACAGATAATAAACGCTGTAACACACAGGAACATATCAAACTCGATTAATACAGTTATTTACAAAAGGGCACATCAATGAAACGTGGTGTTGGGATGAGGCGCTAGATAAACAATTTCGTAGTTAAAATCAGCAAAATGATTAAATTTATCTGAAAAACGAGAAAAAGCATTAAAAAGAAATTGATAAAAAAGAACAAAAGGCAAAGTTGTAAAAAGCAAAACTTAAGCTCTTTTGCTATAAAATTCAGTTTTTGATTTTATTCCAGTCAAAAAAAAATATAAGATAGCATAATGTTAATGGACTGAATCTACAAAAGGTAACCTTCCGGCAAAAAAAAATTAAAAATTATAAGGGTAAAAAATAAAAACTCAATAAAACAGCGTTAAAAAGTTTAAATCTAATCCTCTTTTTGAAAAATGAAAGCACCGCTTTTCACAACGAGGACCACTCTGTTATTGACAGCATGTTCCTGTCTTGAACAAGAGACACCATCAACACAATGATTCAGAATTTCGTCTTCACCTTTCTTTTCAAAAATATATTGTTGAGAAGTAATTTTACGTTCTGTTAATTCTTTTCTGATAGTTTCGACCCTTTTTTTCGACAAGATATAATTCAATCTATCACTTTTTCTGGAATCGGTATGAACCTGAATTTCAATAACAGTATTCGGGTTAGATTTCAGGATACTTGAGAGCGTATCAATCCATATTTCGCTAGACAAACGTACAGATCGGTCAATAAATCTGAGATTCAGTTTTTCCAAAGGCAATACATCTCCTGCGCGATAATTAGGTTGAGGCGCATCAGGGACAAAATCAACGACAAAGGGAACATTAGGAGAACTTGATTCTAGTTGTTGATGATCGATACCAACGACCGTATCAATAAGCCCTTCGATCACTACATGAAGCTCATAGTCATCACCTTTTACCGCTTTAATATCATAATTACCATCCTGATCAATATTTTGAGTTCTTTTAAAATTAGTAACTTTATTGGTAAGGGTAACGCTACCGTTCAGATCCTCAGGAACGACAATATTACCTTTAATAGAAATAACATTTCGGGGTCTCAGACTGATCCCTTTTTTATTTTGTCTGGTTCTGGAGAAATTCGTTGTTTTGATCTTAGATAATTGAGTATAAAATCCATTTTTGGAAGTCGTAATCATATAACTTTTATCTGGGATAAGAGAGACCGTAATTGTACCGAGGCTATCAGAAACGAATTCACCTATAAAAGTACTGACGGGTCTTTTTTGATTTTCAAAACTTTCCTGGAGGATTAGCGCTACTTTTGCCCCGAAAACAGGCGCCTGAAAAGCTGCATTACCTACATAGATTGCCGTAGGAACCGTTGGCATATTATTCTGAGCATTTGCCTGAGGAACAAAAAGGAAGTTCAGAGCAAAAAAAGAACATAAAAGGATTGCAGGAAACTTTCTGCCTACTTGAGGAAGAAAAACAAAACACTTCATGAAGAATTTAAGTAAGAATACTATCATCATTTATTTCTTTTTTTGATAAAGAAAAACAAGCCTGCTATCAACAAAAGTGCAGCAAGCCCAATACCAGTCCAAGACATCCACCCCATACCATTCGACATAATCTGAAGACTATTTAATTGGTCAGGAGTAC
>CAJQOX010000205.1 GCA_905480075.1 uncultured Aureispira sp.
AGCTATCAGCGTAAACTGATGAAATTGCAGGCCGCTGATGTTGAACTGGAAAAGGCTGTGGAAGGATCGAATATTCTGACCGATGAAAACTCAGATCATCTTTCCTGATAAAAATTCTAATTTGGCTGATTATTAATAATCATTCCACCCTTCGTCAATAATTACCTTTGTTTTTGGTAATTTGTCGTGCAGACCCTGCGCTGAACTGCCAAGGTATGAAATTCCTTCAAAAGGTATCATACGACATAAGGACCTGAGAAAGGCATGTTTGAGTGTCAGCCGTTTATTATATAAGGTTACGGCCCGCGTTTTTGTTATCAATTTTCCCAGTGTCTTTCCATTAAAGACATATTCACTGAAAGTATAATAGAATATAACAAAAATATACCCTGTAATATTTTCATTCAGAAGCGAATCCCGTATCCAAAAATCTAAAAAAGCATTATTTGGTCCATTCAGTTCATACATCATACCAAATGTAAGACCTGACAATAATGAAAGCACAAAATAAGCGAGCATATCGATGAAATAATTTGCAAGTCTTTTTCCCTTGGTGGCTTCCAAAAAAACATCATCACTATCAATAAGATCGAAATTGTCTAAAATTTCATTTTCAATCATTTTTAAAATTTAAGGTGGCAAAAAAGATAATTCAAAAATAAGAATTAATCAATTGAATTCACCAAATCAGTGCACATTATCTTTTTTTTCTGAATATCTATACACTTGACACCAAAGAAAAATACGTAATTTTATTTATTTCAGAACATAATCTTATTTACTATAAATTTATTATTATAATATTTCAACAAAAAGCATATTCTGTAGTTTCAAATCAAAAAAAAAAAATATTAACTTTGCACAACAGAGGGAAACATATCGTTTTTATTTTTAAAAATAGAAATTTATTTTTTTAACCCTCCTGACCATCATAATACCATGAACTAAACCTACCCTGTTGGAGATTACGCCCGTTTTATACCGGCGACTATAAATTACATCTATAATTTAACACCTATGTTATTTACTCCCCTGGTAAAAAAATCATACTGGGTCAATGCATGCCTGGCTAGTTTATGTATTCTGTTTACATTCCCCTTTCTCTTTGCTCAAACCGGACCGGGAGGAGTTGGCAACAGCAGTTCGAATGTACTTTGGCTGCAAGCTGATGATATTACTGGTCTGAATGACGGAGATAACATCAGCAACTGGGCAGACGGGTCGGGCAACCTTAATGATGTCAGTCAGCCTAATGCTGCATTGACACCTGAATACAAAACTTCCATTTTAAATGGTCTCCCTGTAGTAAGATTCAACAAAAACAACGGCCGCATCCGGAAAACAAACTTTACTACCTTCCCTACTACTGCAATAACAGAGTTTTTTGTCAATTCCAGCAATGAAAGCAATGATGGAATGCTTTCCTATGCAAGTACTGTCAACAATAATGACTTCCTTTTGTTCAGCAGCAACAGCCTGAGAATATACAGGGCAGGCAACACCAACTCCGGAATTAGTTATAACGGAAATATCTGGAACATTGGTTCTGCTTTGTGGAGAAATTCTGATGGACGTAGTGAAGTCTGGAAAAATGGCCTACAGGCATTTAATACGACAGGTTTTCAAACAGGTACATCAATTACTTCTGGTGGTTGTTTGGCTATTGCCGGGGAACAAGATGCTGTAGATGCAAATTATGATGCCAATCAGGCACATTTCGGTGATTTTGCAGAGGTAATTATATATAACTTCTTTCTCAATACTGCTCAGAATATCATAGTTTCCAATTACCTGGCCGCCAAATACAACATAGCGATAAGCAACGATCATTTTTCTTTTCAGAACAGTCACCCGCATGATGTGGCAGGAATCGGCAGGGAGGATGCAGCAAACCTACATACAGCTGCCATGTCGGATAATATACTGCAAATTCAAAACGCAAGCGACTTGAATATCGATCAGGAATATCTGCTCTTTGGACATGATGCAGCAAACAGCAATGTATGGACCACCGCTGAAGCACCGAACGGTGGCATAGATATTCAGCGACTTGCCCGGGAGTGGAGAATGAACGAAACCGGAGATGTGGGTACGGTCGATTTTGTTATTGATTTTGCCAGTCTGCCTGTTCTTCCTGCAGGACATGGAATGTATGCCCTGATGATCGATTCAGACGGAGACTTCAGCAACGGGGCCTCTGTATATGAGATGACGTTGCTTGCCGGCACACAATATACGGTTAGCGGAATTGATATCAATGATGGCGACTTTGTAGCTATTGCAGCTGTAAACCCTACCATACAACACAGTTTGCTGGCATCCGGCGATTTTGAACCCAATAATGCAGTGATCGAAGTGGCGCTTAATTTTATACCAAGGACAAATAAAAGTGTTGACTTTACTGCCTCAGATGGTACAGCAACATCAGCCCAACCCGATTTTTCAACAACAAACGGAACCCTGACGATTCCCGCCGGAAGCAGTACTGCTAATTACTTCATTGCTATAACAAATGATGTTGTTGTGGAGGCAAGTGAAACATTTACTCTTAGTTTAAGCAATCCTTCTGCTGGAATAAACCTGGGTGCAAATACCGTGCATACCTATACCATTCAGGACGAAGACAATCTCAGAAAAGTATTCTTTGACCTCTCTGCATCTAATGCGGATGAAAGCGTGACGAATATAAACATCAGTGTCAGTATCAATAATATTGACCCTGTAAACCCGACAACAGTAGATTATGACATCAGCGGCGGCACTGCAATTGGAGGTGGAGTTGATTATACCTTCAGTTCCGGCAGTCTTACTTTTCTTCCCGGCAGCAACAATCAGAGCTTCAGCTTCACTGTTAACGATGACCTTTTCTTCGAAAACGCCGAAACAATCCTCTTTAACTTATCCAATCCTAGCAACTGCAACATTGATGGAATTGCCCCCTTTGGCGGTACCGGAATAATAACACATACTTACACGATCAATGACAATGACGTTTTGCCACAAATACAATTCAGCACCGTCGCTTCTTCCGGTTCAGAATCCCTTTCTCCTGTTTCTTTTGAAGTAGAACTCAATGCTCCTACCGGAGTAGATGTT
>CAJQOX010000206.1 GCA_905480075.1 uncultured Aureispira sp.
TGCCCCATTGCAACTGACATCCACAACCGAATCCACGGTAATAGTTACAGGCACTATAGAATCCAGAAAAATAGACTTGGCAGAAGCAGTACATCCATTGGCATCGGTCACAGTTACATCATTAACACCGGAATACAAACCGGAAACATCCTGCGTAGTTTCTCCGTTTCCCCAGAGGTAGGTATAATTTGCTGTGCCCCCACTTACAGAT
The DNA here is from genome assembly GCA_905480075.1 of uncultured Aureispira sp. GTDB lineage: Bacteria > Bacteroidota > Bacteroidia > Chitinophagales > Saprospiraceae > Aureispira. The sequence continues at coordinate 212 of CAJQOX010000206.1, forward strand.
AAATCCACTGCCCCAGAAGGTACATTGGCACAAAGCTGCTTAATAATAGTATCCACCGTAACTACAATTGCAGGGGGTTCATTGACCACATGTGGTCCAGAAGTTGCCTGACAGCCATTGGTATCGGTTACAGTTACAAAATAGGTATCGCCCAGCAAGCCGGTGATATCTTCTGTGGTAGCGTTATTCGACCAGAAATAGGTAAAAGGTGCGGTACCACCTGAAGTAGTTATAAAAACAGCGCCGATATTTTCTCCATTACAAAGAAGATGGTCAATAGAATCAAGGGTAAGTGCAAGCAGCCCGGGCTGAGAAATTGTATGGGGCCCGGAAATGGCAGAACAGCCATTGGAATCAGTAGCAGTAACGGTATATAAATTGGCTGCAAGTGCAGAAATATCGTCGGTGGTCTGACCCGAAGACCAGAGATAGGAAAAATTCCCTACCCCGCCGGAAGCAGTTACATTAATAAAACCATCATTTGTGAGATTACAACTTATATTACTGATGGTGTCCAAAACCAAAGAAATAGCGGGAACAGAATCCAGAAAAATAGACTTGGAGGAAGATTCACAGCCATTTCCATCAGTAACTGTGAGGTTGACAGGTCCTGCCCCCAGCCCGGTAACATCCTGAGTGGTTTCCCCATTATCCCAGAGGTAAGTATAGGGAAGTGTCCCCCCGGCAACAGAAATAAAAACCTCTCCATTCGTATCTCCTGCACAGGCAATTTGGGTGATGGAATCGGTATTTACTGCCAGAACAGGAGGTGCATTCACGGTAAGAACCGAAGATACAGTAGAAAAACCAAGGCCATCTGTAACCGTTACTACATATGAATTGGAAAATAAACCGGAGATATCCTCTGTGGTGGCTCCGTTTGACCAAGAAAAAGTAAAACCCGGCGTACCGGCAACAGAAATATTGATAGCACCGTCGGCAGAGGCATTGCAATTTGCCCCAATGATAGTATCAACAGTGATGACAGGTTGTGCCTGTGCACGAAATGAAAAAGAAATCAAAAAACTAATGGCGAGAAAGAGCTGAAGACAAAATTTCATTATTATTTTAAATATTTTAGCAACAATTGAGTTAGCTGAATCAAGTAATATTATTGAACCGGAGCAAATCAAATTTATTATTAAATAATGAACTTTAAACAAAGAAATTAATATAGTATTTTATGATATTTTTTTTGTAAAAAACAGGCCATAAAACTTAAAAATCATTCTGTTCCTATAGGTTCATAGAATAAATTATTGATGATTAAAAAATTAAAAGATAAATAAAAAGAAGGTTCATTAATTAAAAATATACTGCGTTTAAGTGGATAAAGAAACAGAGCGTGACTTAAAGCCACGCTCTGTTTTAATCCTATTTACTCTTTGACAATAACAATACGTTTACTGATATATTCATCTCCTGAAGAAATTTTAATCAGATAGGTTCCGGAGGCAGCATTGAGAACATCAATAAGAATCCGGTCCTGAATAGCATTGGCTTCAAAATGTTTCGTCAACAGCCTTTGTCCGAGTGTATTGAATACTTCAATATTAACTTCATCTGCAGGATTTTGTCCGAATTCAACATAGACATGACCACTCGAGGGATTTGGAAAAACATTGAGTGATACACCTTGCAATTGCATTATAGCAGTTGAAATACCCACTGTTACAGTAGTATCCATTGTACAACCATTAACAGAAGTAATGGTAACATTATACGTTCCTGGAACCACATTCACCAAATCTTCTGAAGTAGCTGAATTACTCCAGTTGAAGGTATAAGGAGCACCGGCAGCATCGAGTGTAAGGTCAACGCCTCCGTCACTGCAGGCCCCACAGGAGGCATCGGTAGTATCCAAAGAGATAAGGTTGACCGGATTGCCGATATTCGGAATGATCACCGGCACTGCCAGAACGCAACCATTTGCGTCAGAAACTGTAACCCCGTAATTCCCTCCGGAAAGACCGGAAACCGTAGCAGTGCTTTCTCCTGTGCTCCAGAGATAAAAATAAGATGGTGTTCCACCGGAAGGAGTAATTGTCATTGCTCCATTGGCAAAACCACAGGTAGCAGCTACAGGTGTTGCAGAAAGCCCCAGTGTTCCGGTACTGTTGCTGACCACAAAGGCATCGGTAAAGGTACAGCCAACAGCATCTGTCACTGTAACAGAATAAGTATTCGGTGCCAACCCTGATATATCTTCGGTTGTAGCCGAATTGGACCACAAAAAGGTATAAGGTGTGCTGCCATCTGCTGGCGTTATATCAACCGATCCATCGGTAGCTACACAATTGGCAGGGGAAACAACTGAAGTATTGCTAATAGTATTAACAGAAACACCAACCGTTACTGTATCGAAAATTATACAACCCAGTCCATCTGTGATAGTTACTGTATACGTATTGGCATTCAGTCCGCTGATATCTTCTGTCGTTTCCGCATTGGACCATAAGAAGTTATAAGCAGAGGTACCTCCAAGGAAAGAAAGGTCAGCCGACCCGGTATTAGGTAAACAGCCCTGATCAACAGCAACGATTGATGAACTGAAATTATTGGTATTATTATTTATATCATAAGATTGAAGGCTTGAACAACCCGCATTATCAGATATCGTTACATCGTAGGTTCCTGCAGACAAAGCAGAAAGATCTTCGGTAGTCTGTCCTGTATTCCAAATAAAGGTATAAGCAGGAACTCCACCGGCAATAGTAAGATCAATTGAGCCTGCCCCATCTCCACATTGTTCATCAGAAAGAACTGCTCCTGCTACACCGAAACCAAAGGTATTATTGGTCAGAACAGAAGAATTACTACTGACAGAACAGCCGTTGGCATCCGTAATAGTTACCGAATAAGTTCCTGCCTGAAGGCCTGAAACATCTTCAGTGGTGGCAGCATTCGACCAGACAAAGGTATAAGAAGTAGCCCCGCCTGAGACTGAAACATCAACCAGCCCGTTGGATTGAGAGCAGGTTTCATCAGAATAATTGAGAGAATCGAGGCTAAGTGTACCCTGATCGTTAATTACTATGTAGGTTTCAATACCCGTACATCCACCACCAGGACCAAAAGACTGTGTAATTGAAACAGTATAAGTCCCTGCAGTAAGACCTGAAATATCTTCAGTGGTTGCGCCGTTTGACCATTGGAAATCCGGATTCCCGAAACCGGGAGGAGTAATATCAATAGAACCTGCAGCATTATTACAGATCTCATTTACAATAACCGTATCGGAAATGCCCGTACTGAAATTACCGGTATTGCCTACCACAAAAGAATCTACAATGGCACAACCATTGGACTCAGAGATAGTAACGATATAGGTTCCGGGGTATACATTATTTAAATTCTGTGCGTTGGAATTATCGGACCAAAGATAAGTAAGGGGTGAAACACCTCCTGTAACCGTAAGTGTTACATCACCATCATCATCACCACAATCAGCATCATTTATTGTAGCATTATTGATAACAATGGAAGAACTGGTAGAATTAACTGTATCATTAAATACAAAGACACAACTATTATTATCTGTCACCGTACAGGAATAAATACCTGCAGACATTCCGGTCAGGTCTTCGGTAGTAGCACCATTAGACCAATTATAAGAATAGGAAGGAGCACCACCAGTCACCGTTAAGTCAACAGACCCGGTACCGTCCCCACAAATTTCATCCACAGAAACAGCAGAAGCTGCAATTCCGTTTGCATTATTTGCTACCGTATACGACTGAACAATGTCACAACCCGTAGAATCAGTAACTGTAACGGTATAAACTCCTGCCTGAAGTAAAATGATATCCTCCGTATTAAGTCCATTTGACCAATCGAAAGAGAAAGGAAGCACGCCACCACTCATCGTAATATCGATACCACCCTGCGCGTTTCCACAGGTTTCATCTGTAATTGTAGTATCAGCAACAGCAATGCCATTGGCATTATTGACAACCGTATAAGATGAAATGAAAGTACAGCCATTTGAAGGATCAGAAGCAGTAATCGTATAATTACCGGCAGGAATTCCTGTGAGAGATTCTGTTGTGGCTCCGTTAGACCATAAGAAATCAGGATTAGCAGCACCTGAGACTGTTATATCAAGAGCAGCATCAGACTGTCCACAGGACTCATTGGTCTGAGAATTGAGTGTTACATTAATTAAACCTGCACTGTTATTAACCTGAAAAGACTGATTGGTAACACATCCATTGGTATCAGTAACCGTAACAGTGTAATTTCCGGAATATAAGTTGGAAATAGATTGAGTACCCTGACCTGCGAATGAACAACTGACAGTATCTGCAAAAGCTATAGCGCCTGAAAAAGGATCCGGTCCATCGGCAAAGACAGTATCTCCTGCAGAATTCAATAATTCATATACATTATTATCGTTCTGATTGGCGGCCACATATTCCACTGCGATAGAATCTCCTGTACAAACAGGTATTGAAGCAGAGTTAAAGGAATTTCCACCTCCGGGCGGCACAGTAAATGAACCAAAAAGATTTCCATTTACATAAACATTTACAAAAGGAGCCGGGTTACCTCCCCAGCCGTTATTATTCAGATCATGCATTTCAAGTGTATAGGAACAGCAGGGATTGGCAGTAGCCACCGACCAATCATAAGTATAAGGTTCTCCACCTCCGGAAACCGTAGTAGTCACTGAACCAACCGACTGATTACAAGCGTCATCTACAACAGCCGAAGAAGCTATCTGAAAATTCCCTCCAAGATCCTGAACCGTAGTTGAATAATTGGTATTACATCCTGCAGCATCCGTAATCACACAGGTATAGGCACCACCCTGCAGTGCTGAAATATCCTGAGTAGTTTCTCCATTAGACCAAAGGAAAGAATAAGTTGGAGAACCATTGGCCACTGTAATAAAGACAGCACCATTATCGGAACCACAGGTTTCATTGACAATAGAATCATTAGCAACCACCAGTGTTCCGGGATCATTCTGAACAGAGGAAGAGTGAACCACCACACAACCGTTCAAATCAGTAACCGTCCCGGTATATACACCTGAGGAGAGTCCGCTTATGTCTTCGGTAGTAGCCCCGTTAGACCAGGCATAGGTAAAGTTGGCCTGTCCACCAATAAGAGAAATATCCACCGAACCTGTTCCATCGCCACAATTTTCGTTGGTAACGACTGCCGAAGAAAGCTGAAAGTTGGGAGAATTATTATTGACAACGTAAGAATTGCTGACAGCACAACCATTATTGTCCGTTACGGTAACATCATAAGTACCCTGACTGAGGCCTGAAAGGTCTTCATCGGTAGCAGCATTGGACCAGTTGAAAGTATAATTTGGGGTGCCTCCAGAAATAGTCAGGTCAACTGCCCCTGCCCCATCCGTACAATTTTCGTCCGAGACCAAAGCAGAAGAAATAGCAAGAGACCCTGCATCATTATTTACAGTTTCGGTAATCACAAGAGAGCAACCGGAACCATCAGTCACAGTACAGCTGTAAGTATTGGCAGTCAGGCCGGAGATATCTTCAGTAGTGGCAGCATTTGACCAAAGGAAGGTTACTGCAGGTGTTCCACCACTTAAATTTATATCTATAGCACCTGCAGCATTGCCACAAATTTCATCTGTGACTGAATGTACCCCTTCAGAAAGGGAACCTGCACTGTTATTGATATTATAGGTACCTGCAACGATCATACATCCTGAAGAATCGGTTACCGTACAGGAGTAAGGCCCCGAGGTTAAAGAAGACAAATCCTCGGTAGTAGCACCATTAGACCAAAGGAAGGATAAAGGCGTAGCAGAACCTGAAACGGAAATATCAATAGAACCTGCTGCATTGCCACAAATTTCATTTACTATTAC
>CAJQOX010000207.1 GCA_905480075.1 uncultured Aureispira sp.
CCTGTTTTCATTACCCGATTTGAAGGCAGTGTTCTATATAGGTTAATAATACCATACTACAAACTGCCCTTTTTAAAAAGGTAAATAAACAAGGGGGGGGACCAGGTTTTTTTTGATTAATAATTTTTATACATCCTGTCAGGATGCTGTTAAAGCATAGCTTGAATTAAAATAGAGCAGCCCTAACTTTTTGGGGAGAAATTTCAACATAAAATAAGAACCTCTGCATAGACGCAATCATCTTGCAGTTAACTATTTTTTGACATCCTGCCTTGAAGACAGAAACAATAATCTGAAAAATAGTATGGCAGAACAGACAATACAGAGGGTTTTTAATTGCCGAGGTGAATAAACACCTCAGCAATCAGATAAATACTATTAAATTAATCATGGTTTTAGAAAAATCAGGGTATAATTTTCTGATTTTGATTCCTCAGGCTTATGCAGGTCTACTTACTTACTTGCTTAATCCTTTTCAGAATACTTACTTAATTAATCTCTTAATCATAATAAAAAATTTTAGGAACTGAAATGAGTGATTACTTCAGTAGTCAATTAATAAATTCTTTCATAAGGTAATTTTAAGAAACAGGTTTTCGATTAGTAGAATTAGTTTTGATTCAGATAGTTTCAGGAGATGTGTGGCATTTCTTCCATAACACAAAGATATACTAATATTCTGCAAAAGTCAAATTTGCCAAAATTTAAATTTGCCATTTTTAATATTATGATATTAAATTTTAATAAAAAAAACACATTTGTGACATTTATCAAACAAAAGAATGCTTTTTTTATACTATTTTTTTCTTCTGATATGAATGAAAAACCAATACAAAATGATCTTTTTTTATTATTAATTAAAACAGGGAAACAAAAATTTACAACCTGATTTATTCCTCATTATAAAGAACTTAGGCATCAAAACAAAGTATTGCTTTGTCTGAAATAAATCACAAATAAAAAGAGAGTAAAGAAAGAAGGTCAAGTAACACAGGTACTTTTAAGAAACTTAATTATAGTAAAAAAACAACACACATAAAAAAAATATTAATTTGATTGTTTTTTTTTATAGAAAGTCTCGATTTCTTTTAATTGGCATTTAACTTCAATACGGAAATCAAGGCCTGTCCTGTGAATTTCGGACGGTGTTTTATATTCTTGAAACGTCAACAATCATTGCTTTATTCCATCCCCTGAAAGTTCCCTTTTGGAATAAATGAAGGAAGAATAAAAATTGTAATATTGCAACCAAGTCATTTAATCTGAATATATAGTTCCGGGTACTATTGAATCAGACTTCCCTTATAAAAAGGATAGAAAATATCAGGCATTTTATAAAAGCATCCCGTATCTTTGAGAAGTAAAAATAAACAAAAAAAATCATGGACGATATTTTAGACTTTAATGAGATGAGCAAATTGCAAGACCACTTGATAGTGGAAGCACATCTTTTAGATGAAATGATTGACTTACTGAATCAGCAACACATCAAACACAAAGTGCGCAGGGTGGAGAACAGTAAAGATCAGGAGATGGTGGACAACAGCTTCAAATTAAGTGGTGCAAAGTATGTCATTCAGGTACCTAAAAACATGAAACTAAAGGTGGATGATCTGGTAAAAATGAAGATTAATTTACCTGAAAGAACCGCAGAGGTCAGAGAGCTTTTTCTAAGAACATCTATGGACCAAGAGGGATTGACGGAGATTCTGCTTTACCCCGAACAATGGGATGAAGGAGATCCAGAGGTTGCCCGGAAATTACTGGCCGAAATGGGGGTTAAGCTCAGCGAATCCGAATTGATAATCCTCCGAGATTCAAAAGGCCCGAAAACCGAATTGCTGAATCATAAAATTGAGCGTTGGTCCAATATTTTGATGTACATAGTGATTTTGGGTTTCATTGCCTTATTTATTTGGCGTATGATACTATAGATTATAAATTTAAAGTCTCGCTTTTTCCGGACTTTCCAAAAGTCTCGCTTTTTCGACACTTTCCAAAAGTCTCGCTTTTTCCGGACTTTAAATCAGCCCCTCAGCCACAAAGAAATTTTCTGCTTAGACTGTCTGCTTTTTCTATCCATTTTACCACTGCATTTCAACAGATAACGGTGTTGCCCTACGCCTCCCTTTGACAATTGTGCATCAATGACCCTTGCCCTTTGTTCTGCCAGCCGGCGGTTGTATCTTCTGTCGCTAAAAGTAGCTGCCTGTATGAGTATGGAAATCCTGACTTCAGGTCTTGCCCTCAGCACCCGTATCAGCCGCTTGATCTCTACCCTGCCCTTTTTGGTAAACTTCGTGCTTTCCCCCTCAAAGGTAAAGTCATTAAGCGAGAGGGTATCCCCTTCAAAAAAAGGGGCATCATAGCTTTGGTCCACCGCAATTGTCAGGTTTTGCTGCAGGTCTTTTTTCTTTTTGCAATCGGCCGTAAGCAATTCCACCCTTTGCCTGCTCGGAAAGTATCCGGCAATATCTGTGATGATTCTGTATGAGGTGGAACATCTGCCGCAATACTCAAAATTGCCGTTCTCCAGAGTCAGTTCGGTTTTGCTGCTGTCCGACAGGTCCACAACAAAGACCCTGCCTTCTCGTATTTCCTGAAAGTTATCGGCGTTTTTAATCCTCCCTGTAAGTGTAAAACAATGAATCGGATGCATCAGCAAGCCCAGTCTTTTTCTTCGGCTGCGCGAAGTTTTTTGTAGTACAAAGGTCGTGTCAAGCGTATGATAGCCACTTTTTTCGACAACAATACGATAAAGACGGGGATGTAGCATTTCCTTGTTCGCATAGACATTACTATACAAAGTATCCACCGTCGTCACAGAGCTGTCTTCATCCAATTCATAAATTAATATGCGTGCGTCGAGAACATGAAAATAACTGGAAGCATCCTGTACACAGATACCTGCAAGAAGGGTGTTTTTGTTTTGTGCCCGGATTGATTCAGACAGACAAATTATTATTATCAAAAAAAGCAAGCTGTTTAATATCTGCAAGTCTGAACCCGGATTATAATTATTTCATTAAATCTTGTTTACATTCAAAGTTAGTATTTTTATACTTTCGTTGATGATCTTTGCCAACAAATAAAATAAACATATTCTATAAATTATTTTCATACAAAGATACAAAACTAAGACCCCGGATGCTAAAACTTAATCTTAACACCGTACATCTTTCCTTTGAGTTCTTTCAGGTCGGAAGAAGGAATATTAGTACTATTGCACCCAATATGTTTCAGGTAGGACATATCCTCTATTCCATCGGGCAGTCTGACCAAAGGATTGTATCCTACATGCAAACGTTCCAAGGAGGACAATTCAGTAATTGATTCAGGCAGGAATTTCAATTTATTATAACCGGCACGCAGTTCCCGCAGATTTTTCAGATCTCCAATACATTCCGGCAATACTTCAATACTGTTATATCCTATTTTCAACACTTCCAGAAACTCCAGTTCACAAACCGAAACAGGCAAGGAAGTTAATTCATTATGTCCCAGTTTAAGTGCTTTCATATTTTTCATTTCTCCTATCTCTTCAGATAATTCGGAGAGATTCTGTTCCGACAGATCGAGAATCTCAACAGACAAAGGATCTTTTAGGGCTTCATCAAGGGATTTATATTCTCCTGAGATTCCTGAAAAAATATCCAGAGAAAGAATAAACCAACCTACAGCTAACCACAACACAAAATGTATTGACTTTTTCATAAAAAATAAAATTTAGACTTCCTGTTTTTCAATAAATATCTGTCTCCATATCTCAAAGGTCATGATCATCCAGGTCAACAAACCATGGCGTTCCAGTCCTTTTTCAGAACTGTATTTTAATAATAACTTTATGGTTTCGGGATTAAATATCCCTGCCTGTTTAATAGCTTTGGGATTTAATATTTTTTTCTTGTAACCCTTCATTTCACCCTGAAACCAGTAACGTACCGGAACCCTCATCCCGCTTTTGGGCCGGTTGATTATTTCTGAAGGAATATCTTCTGCAAAGGCTTGTTTCAAAATATATTTCTCAACCCCCTGATAAAGTTTATACTCTGAAGGCATTTCCATACTACTCTGCGTAATTGCCTGCGTAAAAAATGGTGCAATTGCCGGCAATCCCGAAGCGCCGAGCATTCGTTCTACTTTAGGCAGGATAAGATGCGCCCCTTTCAGACGAATATTGATACTCATCAACTTGTCTAAAAAATTCAGTTCAGGCTCATTAAAGAAAGGCTTTAAAACAGATTCCAGATGCTCTTCTTCGTCAAACTGTTCCAATAATTCGGGAGATAACAATTCCTTTAAATGTTTATAGCCTCTTCTGTAAGAAGCCAGATAAGCCTTTTCTCTGAAATTCCGTTCCCGTTCAATTCCGCCATACCAATGGTTCAATAACATAGGAATATTCTTGGGTCCTCCATAACAGGGGTCAGAACCTTCTCCATTAAAAATAACAGGCACAAAGTCCGAAGCATATTTTGCCAATTCACAATTAGGAATAGTAATCGGATCGCCAATAGGGTCATCCAAATGCCATATAGTCCTTCTCATATGAGGGATAAATTTCTTGGGAGTAATTTCTACCTCATGATGTATCGTATTATATCTGTCGGCAACTTGTTTGGCGTATTCCAATTCATTCAGGTACTTTTTACCGAAATGAATAGAAAAAGTATGTACCTTTTTAGTATGCCTTTGAGCAACCTGTGCAGCAATAATACTGGAGTCTAATCCTCCGGACAAAAACACACCGACACTATCCTGTCCCTTCAATTTATCATCTACTTCCTGCTGAACTTCCCTGCGCACCCTTTCTTTCCAATATTCAATATCTTCATTATAGATTTTTTCAAAAGATTCCAGTTTAAAAAACCTGTCAATTTTAACTTCTTCAGACTTCAGGTCATAAGTCAGGCAGCAGCCTGCAGGCAGTTCCTTAATTCCCTGAAGCATGGTATCATGCATAGGAATAAAACTGTAGGAAAAATACTGAAATACAGACTTTACATTCAATGCGGGAGAGAAAGAAGAAAGACTTTGAATCCCTTTTGATTCCACACAAAAAGAAAATTGGCCCGAGGCTTTATAATAATAAATCGTTCTCTGCCCTGTAGCATCTCTGACCAGGTGTAATTTACCATTTGCAACTATCGCTATCACATAAGCACCCTGTATTTGATTCAGTAAGCCATGTATTCCCTTCTCAACAAATCCTTTATGCAGATCTTTGGGAGTTAACCTCCTATAATTATTATCTAAGATAGCACCAGCTACTCCTACCAAAACATGCTGATCGGAATACAAACCACTACTTTCTTTTAAAACTAAATCGCTGTCATTTTTTGCAGTAGCAATAAAATTATGTTGTATATGACTTGTCTGAAATGCATCCCTTCCCCTGTGTTGAACCCTTTGATACATTCGTTTTATATCAATATCATTCCCCTTACAAATTCCCAGAAGTACAGCCATAATGATCTATCCGAAATCGCTAATAAAATTTGAATTGTTTTGAACGGTCCCTAAAGCTTCGCTTAAGATCACACCGGTCAGCAAAGCAGTTCCCATTGTTGAGGACAAAAGCGAGGGCGTTAAAAAATCTAATTTAAGACCTCCCCTTTCTTCTGACCTGTCCTTTAACAAGTTCAATTTACCAGCATCTTCCTCAGAAATGCCAAAATCAATCTCATTACTATTTTCAGGCATTTTCAACAAGTTCCTGACCTTCGCTTTCATTGAAGTAAAACTTGTATCCGCATCGTGCAAATAGTGTACTTTCAAGGAAGTATCAGAATCTATAATTTTCTGAACCTTATCCATCAGATAAGCAGGATAACCGTTTTGTGAAATGACGACAGATTTCCAATCAATATGATAATTATTCAAGACCATCAGATCAACATAAATATCCTGATCTACAATTATCACAGCTTCCACTCCATAATTATGAATGTCGCCTTCCTCAAAATAAGGTGGCGCACTATGAAGTGATGTTTTTGACAACAGATTGGGCACATGATTGCTCATTGTCCATCTGCTTATGTATTGAAAGAATTTGAATTTATCAACCCTGAATGCTGCGGATAAAGTAGTTAAATTTGTCATTACAACAGAGAACAACAAGACCCTGAAAATATTTATCCAGAACAAACCTTCTTTATCAGCAACAGACAAAGGGTAGAGTAAAAACCCTAAAGTCAATAATGCCCAAAACAAGGCTTTCAGTCTCTGTTTTCTTGTAACACTTCCCATCTTCAGATAAAAACTGTAAAGCTGGTTTTTTGTAAAGAACACTTCCCCGTTCTTTCCTGCCTTTTCAATCATCATTTTCAATTGATAATCATTGACCCCTTCGGTTTTGGGATTAAAAATAAATTTATTCCCACAGTAGCCACAGGTCATTCCCTGACTGTATTTATGATTATTATTACAATTCGGGCAACGCATATTTATGTTTTTAAAATAGTTCGGTTAATCATAGGATGGTTCTCATGTGTTGGGCCAAAATCAGAATCCGGATGATAGGCAATGATCAACAAGTCCTCATCCTTAGTTTTAAAACTATGGAGGGCATGGGCAGGAATTACAAACATCAGACCCGGTATTAGCGGAGAATCCCCCTCGGGAGTAATACAAACCCCCTTTCCTTTTAAGATCATTCCTATCCTGAAAGAAGGATGTGTATGTTGTGATTGAAAAGTCCCGGGCGGTATATTCAGAAGATTCAGACAAGGATTGCCTAAAACCGGAGGTGCAATTAATAAAGAATCTGTACAACCATCAATATAACGCAAACGGCCTGCAGATTCAACAGGACCTCCGATTTGAAAAAAACCATTAAAATCACGTTGTTCAATGAGCAAGCCCTGACTTTCCCCCTCTACTTTTATGTTCTCAGGCACACAAAAGTACATCCCTTCCGACAAATAAAAGACTCCTTGTTCTGAAGTAACCTTTGCCCTGCCACTATGAACATAGCCATAAAAAGAAGTATTTGTTTCCCTGAAATGCAGGGTAGAATTATTCCAGGCATACATCCTTGCAGGAAATTCATTTTGAATTAAATCTTCCAGCAAGCCGGATGAATTATGATGCGCCTTAAAAAGTTTGTTCTGAGATCTGTTCATTTTTCTTTAATGCACTATTCGTTTATGTTTGAACAATATACATATTAATATCAAATTCTCTATTTATTTTATAATATCAATGTTCTTAAAAAAATACGGCAATAAATAAAACTATCATTTTTTGATTTGACAGAGATATTCAGGATTATCAGATAAAAAGATGGAGGATGTGTGTTCTTCAGCGGCATCATTTTTTGAGGGAACCTACCTATATTACAAGCCCAGCAATCGTTCCGCCACCTGCCGCGACAGCCGCTCGCTGTAACTGTTGATCTTCCAGTGTCCGGGGCTCCACCCTTTGAGGAAACGGTGAAAATCCGCTATGGCCACCGGATACATTTCTCTCCACTCCTTTTCTACCTCACTGGCATTGACCGATGCATCCGGCAAGGCCTCGCGGAGAGCAGCAAAGTAGATGGACAAGGCTTCACTTTCCCTTTTTTCACAATCCTGCTCACTCATACAGCTGCCCAGGAAATAGGCGACATCCTTCATGCCACAGCCCCCGCCGACATATTGAAAATCGACCGCTGCTACTTTTTGGCCGTCTCCTGAAAAGCAAAAATTGGCCAGCTTGGCATCCCCGTGCACCAGGGTTTTGTAAGTACATTGGCTTAGCTTTTTATCTATAGCCTCTGCCGCAGACTTCAGCAAAGTATCGTCAAGCACCTGCAGTTCATCGGGCCGGGTTGCCAGATGCCAATAGGTACCTGTGGGCCATAAACCCGCCGGCGGACGCTGCATAAACTGCGCATGAAAATTGGCGAGCCACTGCAGGCAGACAGCTATTTCAGACCAGTTGACAAAGGATTTTCTCAGTGGAAAGCCGGCAGTATTCAGGTCCTCCAGTATCATCAGGACTTCATCGTCTTTGCTGTCTATTCCCAGGCACTCGGGTATTCTGCATTTTGAGGAACAGTCACCGGCATAGACTGTATACCAATGTTTTTCCACCTGATAGGAACGCAGTTTTCGCTGATGACCGATGTCGGTATTCCAGCCTCTCGGGTGTTTGCCTCCTTCGGGAATCTGTACCACCTTTACCACCACGGAAGGTATATTGCCACCCTCGAGTTGACAGCGCAATATTTTGCCATAGCCACTCCACAGACTTTGAATTAATTGCTGACTTTTTATGGCCTTTGCGCCGGTGGCATTCAGCAAACTTTTTTGGAATTGTGTATTCATAAAATTAATAAACGAAAAAGAACCGTTGAACAGTTGATGACATTAGAGCATCTCCCCTGCTTGTTTAAGATAGGCAAATATAGAAATTTTAAATTTAAGGTGGAGGCAGCAGGTCTTAATACATGGATTTCCCGAAAAGTTTAATCATGATTCATCCGAAAATCCAACAATCCGGAAAATCATCTGATTCGGCTAAAAAAGCAGGGAAGACCCTTCGGTTATACCCTTTTTTTATTTTCAAACAAAAGAAAACAAACATCCGGTATAAAATAGGGACAGACAGCAGATTGAAAAACAAGAAAAACTAAGATTATTCCCTAAAGTTATGGGCAGCTTTCCCCACAGAAAGTACCGAACCTGAAAAGAGGTACCCTTCGGACAAGTCCCATCCCGGGCCATCAAATTCAAATTCGGGTTGATGCAAGGCAAAACCCTTGTCCATGTCTTTCAAAATATAGAACCCAAAACCTTCCCGGTTTTCAGCAGAGGCAGCAATCTCTGTTCCGGGATACAGAATGAGCAGGTCGTACATATTTTGTTCATCGGCAGACATTGCCTTTACGAGATAATACGATTGGTAGTCCGGCATTCCTTCCACCTTATTATCTGTGAAAACAACCGGGCTGTCATTCAGTGAAAAAGTCCCTTGCAGAGGCAGATTAGCCACTGTTTTTACACAGGGCATCAAAAGCTCCGTATGAACAGTCTTATTTTCTTTGCTGTAAGTCAGTAAGAGGCGATTTTTTTCCGGCATTTTTTTGAGGTATACCGCATCAAAATCTGTCCCTTTCGTTAGCGGAACTACAGGAGATCAAGGGGCAAGCTATCAAAAAGTATATAGTCGTATTCATTATTCGGGAATTCAAATAAATATAAGATTGAGCAATGAAATTATTATTTCAAACTCAATTCATAAAGCAATTTTCCTTTCGAAGGAGAAAAGCCAAATTCTTCAGCAGCATATATTTCCCACTCTTCAGGAGCAGCACCTTCTTTCCAGACAGGCTCATACAATTTATGGCTTTCAGAAGTTCTTTCCAAAATAAAGAAGCGGTATTGACAACCTTCTTCATTATGAAAATAAATATCTTTATCTGAAGTAATCAGAATATAAGACAAGGCACCTTCATGGCCGTCAAAAATGGCAGTAATGTAAGAAAAAGCATTAGGAATACCATATACATTGACACCATTAAAAGATATTTCCTCACCATTATTACTTATAAAATTACCAATAATATTCAGGTTGAAAAGAATATTAAGCGGGATATAATTTACAAATTCAGATGATTTTCCATCTTTCAAAGCCACATTATCTTTTTTAATAGCAGCAAATTGCGGACCTTGCATCTGTAATTTAGTCACAGCAGCTTTTCTGAGAGGCAGTCCCTCATCATCTGTATAATCAGCAGCCTCATTAAAAAGCTTTTCTGCTTCGGCACCACTATGCGAAGCATACCATTCATCTATGAGGAAGACAATAGAAGCAGCTGATTCAGCATGTACATTTTTTTGATGTTCTACAACTACATCAGGAGCCACCCACAAAAAATCAGTACTTAAAAAAGGGGATTTTGATTCAGGGGCTTTAAGGTTAAGGCTGACCACTTCATCCCGGTCTTTTAAACCGACATCGGCGCTATCAATTGTATACTGAACAAAAGTATCTCTGTCCACAGCTACAGAATCTGTTTTTATTACAGAATCGTCATTTAAACTTTCATTATTTCCGGAACTATTGCAAGTTATGAGCAATCCTGAAAATAATAAACAACTAATAAAAAGGTATTTCATTATCTGTCTTTTTTGAATTTACAAACGGCTGAAAGAACGTAAGTTTTGCTACTCATAGGGGAGTCAGGGTCAAACCATACCATCATATCATTATCATAGGTAGCATATAAGCGATTACTTTTCTTGTCGCCTCCTTTTTTGCTTGAAGCAGGGTCCAGGTATTCAAAATACGGGACACCTTTATCCATTCCTTTTCCTACGATCGTAATAAAATGGTCTGTAGTTTTATCACTATTATACCCATCAACTCCTTTATGTGAATTTTTTGTTCCTTTTGCATCTCTTTGGCTTGGGGGAACACGATTATAGGTATGATCGACACCAACCACTAAAGGAATTTCAGCATCTAAATTATCTAATATATACTGAAAGGCAGTGGGAGAATCTTCTTGTTCAATCAGAGCATCATTATCAAGACTTTCATAAATTCTCCCGTCTTTCTTAATAATTTCCTCTTTTTTAGTTTTATCTTCTTTAACAATAGAATAATATGAAGAAGTATCGCCAAAGCCAGCAATACCATAGTCATTCATTTTCACTCCTTTTTTCGTCTTGAGGTATTCATTAAGCATCTTGGTAGATATCTTTTTACAATCTGTGGTCCCTGCACCTTGTACATAATGTTTAACATCCATAGAAACAGGGTTTGAGAATTTTTCCTGGAGAATTTCTTGTTTTGTAAAAAAATCATCTAATTTTTCAGAGGCTTCAAGTAATTCCTCAATTGATTGAGATTGGTCGAGCTCTATCAAGCCTTTAAATTTTTGATCTTTTCCTGAAGGGTGCTCATTTAATGTATAAGAAGATTGAATAGTCTTCAACTCTTCTTTGCGTTTTTCGAAGTAAGATTTATCCTCTTTAAAATGATACTGCACCCTTTCAATAAAACCATCAAAGGAATCATTCCATAATTTTATTGTTTCAAGCAATTCTTTTATCAGGATATCCTCATAAGCCAATAAATACTTTTCATCTTTTTTGAGATCCAACGCTTTTTTGATATGCTTATCCAAGGTGTCAATAATTCCTTTTTGCTGATTCAAAATTTCAGCTTTTTCGATCTCTTCTTTTCTGATGCGTTCAAACTCATTCAATTCTTCTTCGGCTTCTTTTGCCTGTGCGGAATGCTGTTGTAGTTCGTTTTTCAGTTCTGTTAAGTCCTCTTCACTTTTTGAATCGCTATATTCCTGAATCTGATTTTCACAATCGCTGATATGCTGTTGATAAATCTGCAGTGCCTCTTTTAGTACGCTTCGTTCAACGGGCATCCCTTTTTCTGTTTCTGTTTCTTTCTGCACGGCTACATACAATTCTGAGAGTGCATCGACATCATCGTGGCATTTTTTGAGCAATTCATCGAGTGTTATTTCCTGGTCGCCGGCATTATTCTGTTTGCTGAGTGCCAGTTTCACTTTGGCATAAATGGCCTTCGCCTTGGGCATTTGTGCCTTTGCCGCCTCAATTCTTTCCTTCCATTTTTCCTGCTTTTTTTCTGAAAGCGTTTCAAATTCATCCATCAGGGCCTTTGCAAAAACATTGAGCTGACGCACGCGGTCGAAATCGGGGTCAGCCACCTTATTCTCTTTGAGGTTAGGCACTACCACATTGACAATATCTTTAAAGGCTTTGGTATATTTGCGGTAGATGTTCCCGATCTTTTTGTCATCGGAAAGCTCCTCCCCTTCCTTATTGATAGCCTCCCTTTCTTCTTCCGAAACTATAGAGGCCTCTTCCTCTGTGAGTTCCCCTTTCACAAATTCTATGTTCATTCCCACCTTCTTAAACAACTTGCGGCTGTGTTTCTTAAGCTTATTGGGTTTTGCCATTCCGTCGGTCAGTCCCACATGCAGGGTAGTGGTACCGTCCTCATTTTTTTCAAAAACCGTGGTGCCTACAGCAAAGTCTTTTTTGCCTTTGCGTTCCCTTTTCATCTGCTTGTAAAATTTGGTCAGTTTTCCTGAATAGGTCCCGAGGACCATAATTGTCCCTACGTGTCCGCAGGCAAATTCAAATTCTCCGAGCACCACGCAATTCATTTTTCCGAAGGCCTGTGCCCTTTTAATTTCCTTTTTAAATTTTTTCTGATAGTCTGCAAAGGTCATCTCAGACAATGCATCGAGGTCAATTTTAGTTTTCATGAGCTTTTTTTAATTTTAATTATTTTTAACGGGACAATATACACATAAAAAAACCGACAACCAAGTAATTTTAATATCATAATTATGAATTAATAGTTAATACTTTAAATAAGGGCGTCCGGGCGTTACTCGCCTTGGGATTAGTAGTGTATCACAAGTCATAAGTCATAAGTAAATTTTGCTTTGCAAATTTTAGTCTTTCTACATTCAACTTTCTACTTCAGGATTTCTACTTCCGAACAGCAACATAAAAGACGCTTTCTGATAATCTTTCAGAATAAAACCATAATCGAAGACATGAAATTTACCGGTTATCCGCTGAAAGCGACCATCTATGAACCCAAAGCTACCATCTATGAATTTACCATGAAAAGGTAAAAAAAATGATTTAAATTTGTAAAACCTACTAAATAATTTTTTAATTTTTAATCAATAATAATGAGATCTATCTTCAGCATTTTAATTTTTACAATTGCATTGATCAGCAAAAGCCTGACAGCACAGATAAATAATACCCTGACCCTGTATTCAGAATTTGACGAACCCTTTATTATGACAATTAACGGCGAACAGATGTCGGAAGATTATGTAAAAAGGATAAAATTCGACACAGACCAGGACTATGTTTCTGCTACCATAAAATTCAAAAACCCTGAACTTCCTGAAATGGTCAGAAAATACATTCACATCGCAGGGGTGGGAGACGACAGTGGCAAGCCTGCTTCTTCTGTTTACAAAATCTACAGAAAAGAAAAAAAGAAAAAAGGAGAAATGGTAACGCTGTACAAGATCGGATTCATATCCCGTTCTTTCAAAAAAATGCCTGTGCAAACTGTAATCCTGCAATCGGAACCAAGAAACAGTGATGGGGTAACTATACAGAAAGGAAATGTAAAAGTCAAAATCGGTGGTTGATCTTTTTCTTTAAAAGGCGTAACATAAAAATAGCCCTGAAGATAGTTCTTCAGGGCTTTTTTTATGCCCCCTTGGTTCATTGTTAAGCGATAGCGTCACCAAAAAAAATTAGTGTATTGCGATCCTGACAATAAAGCAAAAATTGGATTTATACCTACTACTTATGACTTACTTCTAAATTGCCTGAATCATGATTTTTACAATTTTTATGACTTTTTTCTGGGGGATTAAACTTACTTTTTCCTTACTTATATAGAAAATTTATCGCATATCCAGCAAAGCAAATCCTTTAAGAAATTATTCTTCAAAGTATTCAATAGATTAAAATTATTAAATTGAAAATTAAAAATTAAAAAAAATTAGTATATTTACATATATATAAGATAAAATTAAAAAAACAATCCTATGCCAAAAAAAGAACATTCCGAAGAGGAAAGTCAGGGACTAAGTTCCGTCAATAGTAACGAAACCACTGCCTCCGTCACTACTGACACTGATTTTACAGACCGAAGCCCTGAAGCAGAAGAAGTTAGAAGGCTACAGGAATCAATAGACAATAGTTCAAGTCCGTCTTTACCTGACTATGAAGAAGGAGAGAACCCATACGAAGACGACAATATGCAATATACCGGGCTTACTGAAGAACAAAAAGAAGCCTATACCCAGGAACGTCAAGAGAAAGTTAGCAACTTTAAAACGCTGAATGATGGTTCTTTACAAGGCCTTGCTTCTGCTTTGTTTAGTGAAGGAGACAAAATTAAGGTTCTAACTGACAATGATTTAATTGACATCATAAAAAAGAATTTTGAGTCTAACTGGTTTAAGGCAAAAAAATGCCTTACTACTGATTTTTGGCCGGGAGTTAGCAGTGAACGCCCTACTCATGAAGCCAGCATAAGTCTGATGCAGGCACTCGTAGATATGCGGGGAAGGGTATGGGACAAATTTGTAAAAGCAGTTCAACCCAAAATATTGGAAAAAGTGGAAGCACAAAAGACTTCTAATTCAAATTTATCCACCTTAGAAAATCCTGAGAACCTGGATGAAAACTTTGGATTGAAAGAAGCGGTGGGTTCCGAATCTGTCACTTCCGATATTGACCTGTCTGCGAAAGGTGAAAATACCGAAATAGGAGTAGCAATGATCAACTCTGAATTCCGTGCCATTTTCAACACTGAACCAGGAGGTTTTTTTGATATCAATGTCTATTCATCAGATTGGATGTTCAAACCCGATGAAACCATAGAAGAAGGTGTCGTCAAAAAAACTCCTAAATCTGAAGCTATGGCTACTACAGGTCAGGACCTTACTCCGGAAAATCAAAAGAAAAAAGACGATGTGAACGAAGTCTGGTCGATGGTTAAAATACGTAGAAACATGACTCCGGAAGACTGGAATGCCTATAAAGCCCAAATGATTACAGATATGACTTCTGAACAAAGCAGCATCAGTCAGCAAGAAGCAAAGGCAGAATCGGCCAAACTCGCTGCAATGCATAAGAAATTTGGTGAGGTTGAAAGTGAATATACTGACTTCCACAACAAGGTAGAACTAGGGGTTGAGGCAATGAAAAGTCAACTAGCTGAAGAAGAACAAGGAGCGGTATCTGCCTTTGCCAATCAGGATGGGGTAGACGAAATGGCTGAAGAATCTATGGAGATGGCTGCATCGAACCGTGAATATGAACGTATTATTTTAGTAGTCAAAGAAAAAAGACTGCAAATTAAAAGACTTCAGGATGCAAATGATACCTCTTCAAGAGCAGAAATTGAAAATCTGATGCTGGAAGTACATTCTATGGTAGCAAAAGGCCTGACTTATGCCAATGAGGTATATGCTACGGAAGGTGCAGTACTACATACGGTATTTGGAAATCAGGGTGCAGCCAAAGAACTAGCGAAAAGACAAAAGAAAGGGGAAGAAATTACTGACGTACAATATCTTTTGACCAAAGAACAATACCTTCAGTCTTTGAATGAAAATGTGGGAGATACTTTACATTCGCTGAATCACAATAAACACGACCCTCAATATGCAGTTTATCGTGCAGGGAAGTATATTGCGAGGCTTTGTTCTGCTGCCAATGAACTCATTGGAAAGCCTGTGGCAGAAACTATTCCCAGCTATGCAGGGCTTCTGGAAATCGGGAATGCTGCCGTACTTGAGAAAGCTGGTGATGCAGGAAAAGATCCTCTGGCAGTAAGAGAACCTCAATCTTATTTTTCAAAATATGAAGCAGGTGATTTAAATTTAGTAAAATCCTTGGCAATGGGTCTGGGTGCCAAAGCGACTGCACTTTATAAAAAAAGCAAGGAAGAATAATTCAGACTTTCAAAAAACAATACATTTCCTTTTTAATCAAGAAATAAATGACCGATAATAATATAGATCAATTTACCAATGCCGATTTAAGCAATTTGGATCTTAGCAAAAAAAATCTTAAAAACTGCAATCTGACAAATTCTAATTTAAGTGGTGCCTCTGTCTCAGGTCATCAGCTGTCTACCTGCAGATTGGAAAACACTAATCTGGATGACATTAAATTTGATTCGGCTTCATGGGTAGAAGTTATTGCCATTATCCAAAAAATTTGGGAGGGCAAAGATTCATGGAATACTTTCAGGAACACAAAAGGCCCTGTCATTCTTTCCGGCACCTGTTTGTCTAAGGCTGATTTTGCTGATTATGATTTCAATGACGTTCACTTCACAAACTGTGATTTTAAAAATTCTATCTTCAACCAGACGAATATTATCAATGCCGAATTCAATGCCTCAGACATGACAAATGCTAAATGGTTAAATACCAAAGGGCAATTTGTATCCATGAAAAAGGTGAATATGAATAAGACCATTTGGAAAAACACCCACTTAAAGGATACCAAACTTAACGAGAGTCAATTGGTGGATGCATCCCTGAACCATTGTGTTTTTGAAAACGTAGTATTCAACGATGCCTTACTCACTAATTCTGTCTTTGAATCCTGTACCTTCAAAGATTGCTTTTTCTTTGATGCTGAACTTAGCAATACTACATTCAACAACTGCGAGATGATAAACAGCGACATCAGGAATGGGAAAAATGCCATTGTATGAATATAGTAACATACTATAACAATTATGGATGGCAAGGACAGAGCCTTCGTCAGGCCATATCAATCTCTCAAAAGTGAGTGGTTTTATTGATGATTGGATTTTTGGACAGAATAAATACTATTGAACATTTTGCGTAATCAGAAACAGCTATTATTCCTTTTGATTACAGGAATCTTCGTAGTAAATAATTTTTCTTTTGGTGATAACAGCACGCAAATCATTCTTCCTGCCTGAATAATTAGGGGGCGACCAGAATGAAGTACATTCTATCCAGTCATTATGTTTGTTGTACTTATAAATAAACTCGGTGGGCGTAAGAAAGCCTTCAAAATTTTTAGTATATACGAACTCCTCATCATCCAATGTAACATTGCCCTGCTCATCATATTTACGCTTTCTGTATTCATTTTCCTTTCTTAATGAATCCTTATAATTATAACTTATCAATTGCCCTTTCTCATTATATTCATACTTTTGCTTAAAAATAATTTCACCTTTATTATTCCGTTTCAGACAGACAATTTTATTGAACCCATGGTTAAATATATACATCCAGGATTCCTTGTACAGCAAGGAACCGGCACGCATTCTTTTTTTCATGTAAGGTTTGAATCCTTTTTCATACCAAATACTATCTGTCTGAGATAGTTCATGATCTTTAACAACAATAACTTTTCCCTTCCTGTCACAAAAATACGATCTCAACAGGATAGCTTCTCCCTTATTAAATTTCCAATGCTTGTCTACCAGGCCATCCACCCCAAAATCTATACGCTCACTCTTACGCTCTCCCTTCTCCGTAAAATAACTCATATCAATACTTCCCTTTGTGGAGGTATAGACCAATTTAAAACTGTCTCCCAATATTTTTTCTATAGTAAGCCAATCTCCTTTAGTATCCCAAAGAACCCGGCGATGCTTTACTCTTCTGCTATCTTCAATAATTTTCTTTTTAAAGGCTTTTTCTGTCAGAAGAGGAACTCT
>CAJQOX010000208.1 GCA_905480075.1 uncultured Aureispira sp.
ACAGATGTTGCAACCCCCATATAGTTGAGAAAGGCACCATCTACATGCAGATCATCAGCAGAATAAAACTGCGGCATACCTTCCAATGAATTTGCATCATAACCATTTCCGTTATTTGTCTGCCAATCCACTAGATCAGTATCAGTGCTTATACCAAAATCAATAAGATTTGGATTGCCGGGATCGGAATAAAATACATTATTATCCATTCCCAAAAGGTTGCCCGTGGAAAAAGATTCAAAAGCATAACCTGTTAAACTGGTACTTACAAAGATATTATTTTTAATGTCTGTTGTATTATCATGAGTAGACATTACAAAGGCAGTAGTAGCAGAAACAAAGGTATTGTGAAATAAATCCAGGCTTCTTGGGTAATAGAGATAAATAGCTCGGTCATTAGAAGACTGAACCATATTATTGGCAATAAGTCCGCGACGGGTAGGTGTTGTCTGCGAATTGGAACGGCCAATATACATACCATAATCATCACTCCTTATATCATTGCCGATAATATCAAAATTCATGACATAATACACGTACATTCCATAATGGAAAACACTTGGGAACTCATGAATATAATTTCCGGAAACTTCAAGAGAATCCTGATAAAATGCATAGATACCATAGTTATCTGCATCGGAAATATCATTGTTTTTAATAACATTACCACTGTTGTAATCAGAAACAGTAGAAATACCATAAAAAGAAATCCCTCTGTCTGCGCCACTGATTTCATTACCTTCTACAAGGGTATAATTTGCATTATTACCACTTGTGGAAACAGATGAACTGGAACCTGAAGCAACAATACCCGCTACATTAAACGAAGCGGTAGAAGCCATTTGAATTCTGTTATTGAGAATACTGTTATGATCTGCAGCATTTGTAAGATGGACGCCC
The DNA here is from genome assembly GCA_905480075.1 of uncultured Aureispira sp. GTDB lineage: Bacteria > Bacteroidota > Bacteroidia > Chitinophagales > Saprospiraceae > Aureispira. The sequence continues at coordinate 901 of CAJQOX010000208.1, forward strand.
CAACCAACAGTGGTTGATGAATTCACCAAGGTAAAATTCTGAACAGTCACATGATCAATAGCGTCGAAAGTTACAGCCGCACCGGATGACACAGTAATAACAGCAGCAAGTGCAGCACCATCCCAGGTTACTGTGTTAGCAGCACTGATATTAGGTATTGGCTGATCGATAGTAAGTGGAGTTGTATAGGCCCCCGGCTGAACCTGCATTGTAACAGCAGCAGAAACACCACAACCATAAAGTGCACTGAGCGCGTCAGAAATAGTAGGAAAATCAGATGTGGGAGTCCCCACAGTGTACGTACCGGCCAAACCAGTACAGAAAAAAGCATTTAAAGTATCATTTCCCGGATCTGCATCAACAATATTATTGGGGTTTGAAGTCCAGAATTTAAGTGCTGTCAATCCTGAAGGAAAGGCAGAACTTGCAGAAAGGTTGACTGTAGTATTGGAAAAAGCATTTAATGAAGGGCCTGTATAAAGAAACGGTGTTTGAGCAACTCCACCCATTTCCCATTCAACATTTACAGTATCAATGGTATTGGACCCATAATTTTCTAATGTAACAGCCACTGGATAATTTCCGGCAGCGCCACCAAGTCCGGGAGAAGTCATAGCAGAAATTCCTGCATTATTTGGCAATATATTTTCCATAAGAAAATCATCGATAGCCATATCGCCTGTAAAGTTGGTGGAAGAAACTCCTCGGAAACGGAACTTAACATTAGTGTTACCACCATAAGCAGCAATATTTACTACTGCCTGCGACCATGCAGCCGCACTGCTTGTATGTTGTTGTCCTGTTCTTGTCCATAAAGCTGTCCATGTAGAACCACTGTTGGTACTCACTTCAAAAAACAGAGAACCCATAGAAGCACCATACATATGGTACCAAAAAGAAACCTGAGGTGCAGGTGCTGAAGAAAAATTAAAAGAAGGTGTTTCAAGATTTGCAGTTCTCACAGCAGGACATGAAGTCTCGAGGTACATATAAAAGGTTCCCGCCGAGGGTGTGTGGTCGACATTAGGGCCTGTACTACCCGACCCGGTACCATTTACATCATTGGTCCAGTCCATGTCATCACTTGTTGAATTCAGCCAACCGGTCTGAACCATGTTATAGGTAGGATTGCATCCTGTATTACCGGTAGTTTCATTTTCGAAATCGTAAAAATAAGGAAAGGAACTAATCTGTGCAAAAACTTGCTGACCTGACAATGAACAGACTAAGAACATTGAGGCAAGCAATTTAAAAATACTTTTTCCTGTGGCGATAAAATTCATAAAATTTAGTGTTTTGTACTATTAAAATTTCTCTGTTTATGTGGTACGTAAAAGTAGCAGTTTTTGATGATTCAAACAAATTAAAAGGATAAAGAAAGAGAGAATACATGAAAAAACTATCATATTTTAACACAAATCAGACTCTTCTGAAACCTTTTTTATCATTTTATTTGTATCTGTTCATCAGAAAATAAAAATTGAGGGATAAAAAATTAAAAAAATAAAATATTATTTCCCTCGGGTTTAATTTAGTGAATACTTTTAAAAAAGAAGTTTATAAGATAAAGCTCTCAATAATCAGGATATAGACTTTATATCCATTTAAAAGCAGTAGAAGTTTAACAAATTGAAAATCAAAAAATATAAAACTACAGGGAAAAATACTATAAATTAAGATAAAACAGTCTCTCACTTACTGTCTGACAAGAACAGATATTTCTGCCCTCCTTTCTCTTGATGCATCTACCGAATAAATAGAATTACGAGGGTCTTTATAATCTCCGATAACACCATCAGGCACCGTAGTTTCCCCAAGCATCGCTTCCTTAAGAATAAGACTTTTGTTGTCTACATATTTTTTGAAAGCTTCATTCTTATATCTCAACATAAAACTTCTGAGACTTGCGACCCTTCTGTGGGCCAGGGCGTAATTGTACCTGATTTCCGCACGGGGAGAAGTATACCCTCTTATATACAGCTGTAGCTTAGTACCAGTAGAAAGTACATCAAGCAGCTTATCAAAAAACTCTTTGGTTCTGTTGTATTCGCCTCTGACCTGATCGTCAAAAAACTGTTGTACATTCCCTTGTTCCGCAGCCGCCCGTTCGGGGTTAAATTGATTGGAATATTGATCTTTATATTCTTCTGTCAGGCTGGTATAGTATTCATAACTTTCTTCATAGGGTGTATTAGTAAACTTGACGGAGACATTGGAATCGGGTTCATCGTTATGAAAATAAAGATTGAGAGGTAGTAAATCATCCAGATTCTGAACAATATCTGTAACAGGTGTGTCAATTGGTTCTTCTACAATATCGGG
>CAJQOX010000209.1 GCA_905480075.1 uncultured Aureispira sp.
GCCTGCAGCCATCGTTCCGCCATCATTGAGATTTGATTCGGCAGCCATGCGACACATCGGGCATTGAGCCTGCGATGAGATCACAACAAAAAACAGCATAAAAACTATCAAAAACGAAACCTTATATAAAAAAGAGTCTTGTGAAATCATAGAATTCAGTTTTCAATTCAAACAAGCCAAAGGGCTTGGGTTGGGATTAAGTACTATTTTAAAAAGAAACCAACTTACCAAAAGTACAAAAAAATTGTCACAAATAATAAGGTGATATCATAAGATAACAAATTACCCCTGTTATAGAGACATATAACCAAATGGGGAAGCTGAATTTCACTAATTTTTTATGTTTTTCAATTTGGCCGGTATAACCGTACAAGAATGCAAATAACACAAAGGGAGCCTGAATAGCAGCAAGAATAATGTGAGAGGCAAGAATAATAAGATAAACATATTTGACTGCCCCTTCCCCGCCAAACTTAGTATGTTCAGCGGTAATATGATAAAGAACATAGACAAGAAGAAAAAGTAAAGAGAGGAACATAGCTGAATAGATCATCTTTTGGTGTAAATCTATATTTTTATTTTTAGCAGCAACTAGCGCCGCAATCAATAAAACTGCAGATGCGGCATTAAGAATAGCATTAATAAGAGGTAAAACATGCACATCGAAAGGCCAGGTAAAACTGGTAAATTTAAATTGAAACATACCTGCAACGATCAGCGGTAAAGCAACCGAAATGATAATAACAAATAATCTGAGTTTTTTGAAATTTGCAGGAATATTGGAATCAGAATGTGAATTCATAACAGATAAATTTTAAAGTCTAATCAATAAAGTTTTTCTTCATTTTTGAATTGAATGGATTTCCTTTGTTTTGCCGGCATTATGACCGCCATATTCTGAAGTAAGTTGAGTGTATTATCCCTATTGTTCAGATTATAGTTTTCGCAAAGTAAGGGACCTTTTAAATAATCATTTGAATCATCTTTACGGGACACCCTACCATCGAGCATAACCAGGGAAGTACAATAATTCTGATCATTAAATCGATAATCCTTAAGAACGGCTGAATTAGAGAATTTCCAAATCGCGGTATCTATATTCCAAAGACTGACACAGGAATCGAGATGTTCCCAATTTTGAAAATGATTATTAGTATGGATAAAAAATAGCATTTTATTCTGATCTTCGGAATTAAAATGATTCTGAATCATTTTTAGCGTATCGACAACACTGACCAAAGGAGATTGGCAATCCTCGTTCCATGAAGCAGAAAGAATCAATTTACCTTTTAAATTTTTATTTAGAATTTTTTCATCATACACCATAGGCACATCATTAAAATCCACTCTGAAAGAATCCTTAAGAAAGGTCATTTCTGACCTCATATCTTTATATTTATCCAGGCCGGATTTAGAAAAATATACCGTAAGTAGCGGAAATCCAAAAACAAAGAGGCAAAAAATTAAAGCTCCTATTCGATTTTTTTGAGGTTGTTCAGACATAATAAATCAGTTTCACAAATGTACAAATGTAAGTTACAAAGATAATTCAATTTGAATAAAATATACCATAAACAGAAAAAGTGTTCTGAGAAAAACTCAGAACACTTTCATAAAAAAATAAGAACAGTAACTATTTAAAAGACAACTTTTTAGAAAGTTCGTCATCAGGCAGCATACCCGTATCAGAAGAAGACTCTTCTACAGGCTGCTCAGCAGCTGGTCTTGCATCTTTTACAAAGTTACGATTATGTCTTGCATGATCACCTTCCCAAAGGAAAGCAATAACCCCCCAAACAAGCAGTAGCATAGGCATTACAATTGTATAAGCCATTCCTCCTACTTCATGACCGAGGTGCATAAAAATAGATACGATATAATAAGCTTTATATAGACTCATCGCAATCATAGTTGGAATCATAAAAAGGGCAGGTAAGCTGACACCTTCAATAAGATGACCGTTACCTATAAGGGCAACACCAACTTCACCCAGTGTAACCAATAATAAAATTCCAAATCCAACTTTTCCGACTTTAAGATCTTCTTTTCTCTGTTCTTCCGGACTTAAACCATGTGCATGTCCCATGATAAATATATTAAATTAGTTCTAATAATTAATTTCAAATCAAAAATATAATAAAAATTACAGCAGGTAAAACACTAAAAATACGAATACCCAGACTAAATCTACAAAGTGCCAATACAATCCCACTTTCTCGACCATTACATGTCCGTTCTTACGAGGTGCATAAAAGCCTGACCAAGTATTAAGCGCGATAACCAAAAGAATTATCAAGCCTGAGAAGACGTGAAAGCCATGAAACCCGGTAATAAAGAAAAATAGTGCTCCAAAGGCTGTGGGTCCCATTTCTTCTGCCATGACAGTCTCTGTGCCTGTAATTTGATATGCCCCCGGGAAATAATTACCATTTTGATAAGCAATAAGATAAGGATCTCCTTTCACAAATTCATTGGATTTAACTTCTGGAGTAGCATGATCACCGGTTCTGTGAAAGAAATGATGGTCAAATTTTTCAAAATACTTCTGATCTTTATCTTTATCATAAAGATAAGCCAACTGTTCGGTAGAATGACCTTCATCCGTATGAACATCAATCATCATAGATTTTTTTTGCAAGCGGGGATTTAACTTAGCAGCTTCTTCGAGAGAAATATACTTACCATCATCAAGAGAAGTACTAAAAGGGTTTTTATAAATAGTTACCCCTTCCACAGCAATAAGGTTTGTCCATTCCCAAGCCTGAGACCCTAGAAATATACTACCACCTACGATAGTAAGAATCATCCATTTGACAACACCACCTGTATTTTCGAGTTTGCCTTCCTGAACAGCTCTTAAAACAGTTACAGAGCTAACAATTAAGACAAAAGTCATAAAAGTAACGAAGATAAGCGGAGCATTTTCAATACCAAAAGGAGCAGTACTAAAAACAAAATCCGGTAAAGGCCAGGCATTCATGCTAAAGCGGAGTGAACCGTAAGCAATCAGAAAACCAGCAAAGGTGAAAGCATCAGAAAGCAGGAAATACCACATCATCAGTTTTCCGTACTCTGACTTAAAGGGAGAGTCACCACCATCCCACAATTGTTCAATTGTTTCTTCTTCAATTTCGTGAACAGTATCGGTTGCCATTGTTACAACTTTAATTTTATAATAAAAAAATTATATTTTAATTTAAAAACATTATTGCTGCAGCCATAAAAAGCCCAACAAATATAACCAAAGGACATCAACAAAATGCCAATAGGTACAAGTTAATTCTAATCTTAGCTGCCCTTTTTGAGACCATTCCATTGTATTCTTTCTCATTGCAAAAATCCAGCTGATCAAGAGTGCCGCTATACCTCCTAAAACGTGTAAAGCATGAACCCCAACAAGCAAGACAAAGAAGCTGGAAGACTGATTGGTATAGACAAAAACACCCATTTCATTTAATATAAGCCAACCTGAATATTGCAGTGCAACAAAAGAAACAGCCAATCCAAAGCCTAAAGATAGCAACAACTTATAAAGCTGATAATTTTTATCAACAAAAGCTTTATAGGCAACATGTAAAACAATACTACAAGATAAAATAACAGCAGTACTGTAAAAGAATTGTTGAGGTAAAGGAAACTGCAGCCAATCACTAGAGGCTTTTTGCACAATGTAAGCACTGGTAAGGGCAGAGAATAGCATAATCATGCTAAGCATAGCCATCCACAAAGCAAATTTCTTTGGGTGAATTCTCTGTATTTTTTTAGGAGATGCGACCATTTCCATAGAATTAAATTTTATCCAACACCAAAACAATCAAAACGATTGGCAAATAAGCAAAAGAAGCAAACATTAATTTCCTGGCAGCTTTATCTGTACATTTATTAAATAAATTAATAGCATAAGACAAATAAAAAAGCCCCATAAACAACATAACTGAACAGGCAATAAGGCCTGAGATATCTAAATAAAAGGGCAAAAAGCTCATAGGCAAAAGCAAAAGTGCATAAAACACTGTTTGCAATGCAGTACTTTTATCCCGTCCATCCAACTTTTTGGAAGGTAACAAATAGAAACCTGCTTTGGAGTAATCCTGATAAGCTACCCATGCAATAGCCCAAAAATGAGGGAATTGCCATAAGAACTGAATGCTAAAAAGAAAGACCACCTCAGGTCCAAAAATATTTCCACCAGCAGCCACCCATCCAATTGCCATAGGCAAAGCACCCGGTATAGCCCCGATCCAGACAGCCACCGGCGACACCCTCTTCATTGGCGTATAGATGAACGCATAAGATATAAGCGACAAAGCACCTAAAAGAGCAGTTTCCGGATTAAATGAAGCTAAAAGCAACAAACCAGAAACACTCATAAGTCCTGCAGCGAGAACCGCTTCAGAAACTTCCATCCTACCGGCCGCCAAAGGACGGTTAGCAGTACGTTTCATCAACCTGTCATGCTCTTTTTCAAAAACCTGATTCAATGTATTAGCAGCACCTGTTACCAAAAAGCCACCCAGGCAAAGGAAAAACAAAGCCTGCAGCGAAACAACATCCGCGCCCAGTAAAAATGTAATAAAGGCAGAAAACACAACCAATAGAGAAAGTCTGAACTTCACTAAAAGTTTGTAGTCATGGATTTTTTGTTTCAAAAAACCACCAAAACCTGCATTAGTACTTTTTGTTGTGGCCAACTTGATTAAGATTAAAAATTAAAGCAGAAAAACTGCAGATAAATATTAGTTTAAATATACAGAAAAACAGTATATTAATTATTTCAAATATTAGTGCCCTCCATCAATTTCGCCATCAGCGAGCGGTTCAGTCTGAGGAATAAAATCTCTGCCATGGCGACCAAAGTCATAAGGCCAGCGATGAACTTCCGGAATATCACCTTCCCAGTTACCATGTCCGCAATTAACTGGCGCAGTCCATTCAATAGAAGTCGCCCCCCAAGGATTCATTTCAGTTTGTTTTTTCCCTTTGTAAATAGAGTAGAAAAAATTAATAACAAAAAGAATCTGGCAGAAGAAAGTAGCTATTGCAGCAATTGTAATAAACTGATTCATTGAGGCAAAACCTGCAAATGCATCAAAATTTTCAAAGCTATAATAACGACGAGGAACACCTGCCATACCTAAATAATGCATAGGTCCAAAAATAGCGTAAGCGCCGATCATAGATCCCCAGAAATGGATTTTACCAAGTGTTTCATTCATGAACCTACCATACATACGAGGAAACCAATGATAGATACCAGCAAACATACCAAAGAAAGCAGCAACCCCCATTACAATGTGGAAGTGAGCTACAACAAAATAAGTATCGTGTTGTTGAATATCGATAGCAGCGTTACCGAGGAAAATACCCGTAAGACCACCGGAGATAAACATTGATACAAATCCGATAGCGAAGAGAGAAGCAGAGTTGATTCTCAGATTCCCCCCCCATATAGTAGCAATCCAGTTAAACACTTTTACCGCTGAAGGAACAGCAATAATCAATGTAAACAAGATAAATATATTAGCAATAAAAGGATTCATTCCAGTCATATACATATGGTGCGCCCAAACGAGGAAGGATAAAACACCAATAGCAAGTATTGAGAAAACCATTGCTTTATAACCAAAAACTGGTTTGCGGCAATGAATAGAAAGAACTTCAGAAACAAGACCCATAGCAGGCAGAATAATGATATAAACCTCAGGGTGTCCAAGAAACCAAAATAAGTGTTGGAATAAGATGGCAGAACCACCTACTCTGGTAGTGAGTACTTCACCTGCCACAAATATTTCATTAAGGAAGAAAGAAGTCCCAAGAACCCTATCAAAAGTGAGCATAAAGAAACCTGAAGCAAGGACAGGAAAAGAAAGTAATGCCAAAATAGCAGTTACAAGAAATGCCCATATAGTTAGAGGTAATCTGAACATATGCATTCCTTTGGTACGCATATTTATAACAGTAGTAATATAATTAATACCACCAAGTAAGACAGAAACCACAAAGAAAACCAATGAGAGAATCCAAAGAGTAGCACCTGCCTTTGAACCGTCGGAAGCCTGAGGCAAACCTGACAAAGGAGGATAACCTGTCCAACCACCGGAGAATGGTCCTGTGTTGAGGAACAAAGAGATAAATAACACAGCACCTGCAAGGAAGAAGAACCAATAAGACAACATGTTCAACATTGGCGAAGCCATATCCCTTGCACCACATTGAAGAGGAATCAGAAGGTTACTGAAAGTACCTGAAAGACCAGCTGTCAGTACAAAAAAGACAAGAATAGTACCATGCATTGTAACCAAAGCATAGTAAAACTGAGGATCAATACTCCCCAGGCCTGTAGTCGGATTAATTTGAATCCATCCTCCCAACAACGGTTGTAGCCATGACATATCAGAATCAGGGAAACCCAATTGGAGACGAAAAATTATAGACATTGCTGAACCAATAATAGCCCAAATCATTCCAGTAATAAGGAATTGTTTAGCGATTGTTTTATGGTCCTGACTAAAAATATAACGGTCTATAAAAGACGATTGAAATTTATCACCGTGGTGATCATCATGATGTCCGTCATAATTTGTTTGGGGAACTTCTTTTTCTAAAACATTAATATCTGCCATGATAGCTTCTATTTAACTATTAAAATATGAATATTTTTAAACAATTTTTCTTTAATTAATACAGGTAATTACAGAGCGGTTGTATCGACCGGTACAGTAGTTACAGGATCAACGGTATTTTTCTCAACAACTGCAGCTTTAACAATTCCTCTTGCTTTGTTTAGATTATCATAAGAGTCATGTACCTGATCAACAGTATAAAGTCTGGCTGCTTTAAGTAAAGGCTTTAGTTCAGCCAAAGCATTTTCAGCCGTATTGAATTCATCAGACCCCTCTTCAGAAGAACTTCTAAGTGTAGACATCTGATCAACACACATAGCCACAAGTAATTTGTTTTCGACCAGGTGTTCAATATTATCAATTTTATCTACCACAGGATTAAACTCTTTTTCACCATCCTTGAAGTAACTAAAATATTTAGATTTGACAGAACCTTTTTCGAAAGAATAGGAAACGGAATTAGCGTTGGTAGAATCAACATTTTCTACTAAGGAACCACCTTCTTGTTTATCAAGCCATTCCAGGTATTCTTCTTCTGAGACGATTTTAACAATTTTACGCATACCATAATGGCCTTTACCACAAAGTTCGGCACAAGCTAATTCATATTGAAAAACCTCCCATCTTTGTTTCGTATTATCGTTTCTGTGAGGAACCTGCCATTCAGGAACATTTTTCAATCTGCGACGCATAGAATCTGTAGTTACAGTAGGAGTAAAGTGGAAGTAAGTAGGCATTCCAGGTACTGCATCCATTTTGACCCTCATTTCACGAATATAAAAGTTGTGAAGAACATCACGAGAAGTAATACGAACCCTTACTTGTTTATTAACAGGTAAGACAATTTCAGAGGCAATAAAATCATCCATATTTTTCTCATCAGACCAAGTTTGACCCAATTGATTTTTATCATTGATCTGAGTAAAGTATTTAGTACCAATTTTACCATCTCTACCTGAGTATCTGATATACCATTCGAACTGAGAACCTGTAGCTTCAATTTCAATATATTGTTTTTCATTACCCTCATCAGGTAGCACTACAGAATAATAGCCTTCATCTTCAGGAAAATCCAACATAATATTATTCCATGCCTGAAGTCCGCCAATTACTAAAAAAGTCATTACAACAGAAGGAATAATCATCCAAACCATTTCCAGCATTTCGTTATGAGCCCAATATAAACCCACCTTACCTTGTTTTCCTCTGAACTTCCACACAAACCAAAACAGAGCAATATGAGTAAGAACAAAAACTATAAAACAAAAGAAAAGAGTCAGATTAAACAAATAATCAATTTCGGGCCCATGAACTGAAGCAGCAATATTAGAACCCCATCCCAAAGAAGTAGGAATATAATGATAAAAAGACCAGACACAGGCAACAAGAAAAACAACCATAAAGATCATTCCCAATCCAGCCTGAAACTTATTAATTTCATCCTGTTCAGCAGGATCATTTCTAACGATAGACGCCAATTCTCTGGCTTTGCCTATTTGAACGATAAAAACCGACAGTAAAATGGTGCATAAAGCCCCTATTGTAAATCCCATGTCAAATATGTTATTTATAAAGGTTAAAAACCTTTGGAATTAAATATTCATTATCAAAAAACACAATCAAAATTATTAATGCGGATCTCTGTCCGGACCTATACCTGTGTCGTAATGCTCACTTTCTAGAATATAAGGATCATTAGGTGGGTAGAGAGAAGCCTTGCTCAATATAGTAAAAGTAACAAAAAGAAAGAGTCCTAAAAAGCCTCCAAAGCAACCAAACTCAATAAAGCCCGGGATATGAACTCCTATCTCAAACTTGGACGTTGCATGTGCTGCATGATCATCATGAGCATGTCCGTCATCATGAGCATGTCCGTCATCATGCGAATCATCCTGATAGGTAGTCAGAACAGGTTTTGGAGTATTATTATTAAGGTTGTAGGTATGATCACTACCATGCACTTCACCATGAGCATCTTCATGCATAAGGTGCATTTTATGTTCATAATTATACCATACACCTGGTTTAATCATCTGATAAAAATCCAACCAATGACCTAAGATGACCAAACCGGCTACAAAGCCCAGTGTACCAACAGTACGTTTAGAAGTGTTCATCATAAGGATAAGGAAAGGAGCAACAAAATTAAGCAGTAAATTTCCGAAGAAAAGAGGTTTAAACTGTTCGAAACGAATAAAAAAGTATTGAGTTTCTTCCCCGTTATTAGAGTACCATATCAACATAAACTGAGAGAACCATAAATACGCCCAGAAAACAGAGAATCCAAAGATATATTTTCCGAGGTCATGCATATGTTCATCAGTGAACTTAGTAACAAGTCCTTTGGAGCGGAGATAAAGAATAATCAGAAAAGTAAAGGCACACATACTTACAAACAAACTCACCGTGCAATACCATGCAAACAGAGTAGAATACCAGTGAGTATCTACCGACATAACCCATTGCCAAATAACAAATGCAGAGGAAAAACCAGCAATTGGAAGAAAAGCAGCAGCATAGATGCGATTTTTTTTAACATTATCAGGAACTGAATTATTTTCAGTAACTGTATAAGGCGTATTATCTTCTGAGATCGATATTTTTCTGAACATTATGGCGAAGAAAGCCCAAAGAGCCAAAACAGCAACTGTTAAAAGATAAACCATAGGATTCACAAAAGAAGACTTGTGAAAAGCCAGTTTATCAAAATGAGCGTGTTCAGGGTCAAGATAATTTTGATTATTCCATAAATAAAGTAATTCAGTACCTTCCATATTCATTTGAAGAGCAATTCCTAAAACTCCAAAGAGGACGATACCTACAAAAAGGAAATACATCATTGCTTCAGGAACTCTTTTGATAACAGCAACCCATCCACCCCATGCCAAAGCATGACAAGCAAGAAAAAGAACAGCTGTAAAAGCTATACCAACAAAGAAAACTGAATTATGTAAATAGTTGGTCCAGAATCTCATATGATTCATATCCGCAGTACCACTATTATAAGAAAGCAAGAGGCAAATGACACCAATCAACATCAATACACCTGTAAAAATCTTAGCTTTACCGTCAAAAACAAAGGCTTCGTTATTATGATTACTCATTGTATAAAGGATTATACTTTACGATTAAAATATTCAATTATAATTATTCATGACCATCCTGGCCATCATGTACTTCACTGTGTTCATCCCCTTCAGATTCCACTACTGATTCTTCCATAGAAGAGGGTGCTGTATTCACAGAAACCACAGGGTTATATTCGACACCTGTTTTTTTACTTTGAAGTGACCTGATATAATGAATAACCATCCATCTTTCATCAGGTGACAATTTATCTACATGAGATTGCATTTTACCTTTACCATGCATAATAGCATTGATAAATTGGCCATCCGGTGCATTTAAAAAGAGATCAGAAGTAAAATTAGCAGGTTTTGCTTCATATTTACCTTTACCATCATTATAAAGTACCCCATTACCATCGCCTTTTTCACCGTGGCAAACCTGACAAGCAACCAAATAAAGACCAGCTCCTTTGTTAAGGATATCTTTCAGTTCATCAGCAGAATTCGGGCGAATAGGATTAACAATTTCAGAATCTTTAATCATCATATTTCTGACCTTTTCCTGAAGCTGAGCATGCGTTTCTTTGTCAGACGTTCTGAAATCTCCCAGTTTTTGATATTTGGAAGGTAAAAACCCACGGGCAACAGTACCATTCACAGGTTTTCTTGGGTGAGCCATCTGATGATAATCCTCTTCGGATCCCCAGGTGTTATTATAGTAGTAAGAGTTGACATTAGCCTCATAGGCAATAGAATGTCCCATATCAGGCATATATTCAGATCCTGTAAATTCACCATCAGCACGTCCGCAACTCCATAATAGAAGAGAAGCAAGACAAACAACAGCGAAAGAATATAAACTAGTCAGATTTTTCATTTCTAATAATTAGACAGATTTAATATTAAATATCTTTAGTGTGCACCTCTCCGGCGCTTGTTCTTTCAAGTAAAACAGAAAGAGCTTCAACTTCTTCCTGAGAACTATGAGTTACATCGAAGGCTATACAGAACTTATCGTCCGTAATACGGTTATCAAGGCAAGGATTCTCAACACCAAATCCGAGACCACAAACCAAATAAAAAGTAACAACCATACCCACTGCAGCCATAAGAACTGTAAACTCAAAGGTAATTGGAATAAAAGCAGGTACTGAAAAATAAGGTTTACCACCAAAGATAATAGACCAATCGCAAGTAAAAACCCAGGTCATAAAGCCAAAAGCCAATGTAGTACCAGTAATACCGTACATAAATCCAGCAATATGTAATCTGGACTCAGTCAAACCTAAAAGCGGGTCAAGACCGTGTACAGGAAATGGAGAATAAACATCCATAATTTCGGCCTCTTCCTTATTTATTTGTTTAACGGCATCTTTGAGGATTTCCTCATCATCATAGAGGCCGAACAAAACCTTTTTATTAAGTACTCTTTTCATAGTAAACTATATTTATACAGGCAAAAGCCTGAAAGATTTCTAAAATTTATTCCTCATCATTCTTCCCGTCATCGAAATTAATATCCTCTTTAAAATCCTCAACATTTTTTTCTTCTGTGAGAACATCCGTATCATCTGCTGTTTCAGCAAGCGTTGATTTATCGGAAGAGGCGAGATCAGATTGAACAGTTTCAGAGTGCAATACTTCATGAGAACCATGATCATCATGATGCAATCCAGAATTAATCTTACCTGTTTTTTCAGCAAATGCAGGACCACAATATTGATCGCCTGAGGATTTAAGAATCGCTTTAATTTCAGCACATGCAACAACTGGTGCCACCCTCATGAATATGAGATACAGGGTACCAAAAAGACCGAATGTGAATAAATAAAGACCAATTTCAACCCAGGATGGAGAATAATAACTCCAGTTAGAAGGAATATAATCCTTAGCAAGCGTAGTTGCAATAATTACAAAACGTTCAAACCACATACCTATATTCACAACAATTGAAAGAACGAAAGTCCAGACAATAGACCTTCTGATTTTACGGAACCAGAAGAACTGTGGTGAGATAACATTACAAGTCATCATCGCAGCATAAGACCACCAATAAGGTCCCATTGCCCTGTTGTAAAAAGCATATTGTTCATAAATATACCCTGAGTACCATGCAACAAAAAGTTCGGTAAGATAAGCTACACCAACAATAGAACCTGTAAGAACAATTACTTTATTCATGGACTCAATATGTTCCACCGTAATATAATCTTCCAGTTTAAGTATAACCCTAGTAATAAGCATCAGGGTTTGCACCATAGCAAAGCCTGAAAAAATAGCACCAGCTACGAAGTAAGGAGGAAAAATAGTAGTATGCCAACCCGGAATTACTGAAGTAGCAAAGTCAAAGGATACAATAGTATGTACAGAAAGTACAAGCGGTGTCGCCAATCCGGCTAAAACCAAGGAGAGAGACTCCCATCTTTGCCAGTGTTTGGCAGAACCTGTCCATCCCATAGAAAGGAAGTTATAAATTCTTTTTCTGAATCCTTTAGCACGGTCGCGGATAGTAGCAAAATCAGGAACAAGACCAGTATACCAAAACAAAAGAGATACTGTAAAGTAAGTAGAGATCGCAAAAACGTCCCAAAGAAGCGGAGAGTTAAAGTTAACCCAAAGAGGTCCGCGGGTATTAGGATAAGGAAACACGAAAAAAGCCATCCACATTCTTCCCATGTGAATTCCCGGGAAGAAAGCGGCACAGATTACAGCAAAGATAGTCATTGCTTCAGCAGCGCGATTTACCCCGGTACGCCATTTTTGGCGAAAAATAAGAAGGATGGCCGAAATCAAGGTTCCGGCGTGACCAATACCTACCCACCAAACGAAGTTAGTGATATCCCATCCCCAACCAATAGTACGATTTAGGTTCCAAGTACCTATACCGAACCAAATAGTAAAAAAGACGGCCAAAGTACCAAAACCAAGGAGGCCTAGTGTACAAAGGAGACAAAGCACCCAACCTTTCCCCGGGAGTTGTTCGGTAGGAGAACAGATATCTTCAGTAATCTGGTGATAAGTTTTGCTACCCGTAACTAAAGGCGGGCGAACATTTGATACAACTGAGCTCATAAAAATTAAAGTTTATATATGAATTGTATTTTATCGTTTAAAATCTTGGTTTACGCCAGGAATTTATCGTCTTTATTAATAACTTTCATTAGGTAGTTCACAGAAGAACGTACATTTGTTTCTTCGAGGGCTACATAAGAACGTTTTGTTCTTTGAAGTTTATAAACTTCACTTTCTTTATTATTGTCATCTCCGAAAAGGATAGCACCACTTGGACAAGCCTGTACACAAGCAGTAGTGACATCAGAATCTTTGAGTTTACGACCTTCCATTTTAGCAGTCAATTTACCCTCCTGAATACGTTGAACGCAGAAGCTACATTTTTCGATTACCCCTCTTGACCTTACAGTAACATCAGGATTAAGAACCATACGAGTGAGGTTATCATTCATAAAGTTGTAACTTTCGCCCCCTTCTACCCCTCTGTTCATGTCCACCTCATTAGAAGGGAAAACATCAGCAGAAGTATAATCGAGCCAATTAAAGCGACGTACTTTGAAAGGACAGTTATTAGCGCAATAACGAGTACCTACACATCTGTTGTAAGTCATTTGGTTAAGACCTTCAGAGCTATGATTGGTAGCGGCAACCGGGCAAACATTTTCGCAAGGAGCATTATCACAGTGCTGACACATAAGTGGCATATACACTGTATTCGGCGTTTCCTCATTACCATAATAGTAGCGGTCAATTTTCAGCCAGGTCATTTCATGAACATTATTGACTTCATATTTACCGACAACCGGCACATTATTTTCGGCCATACATGCTATAGTACAAGCACCACAGCCAGTACAGGAGTTAAGGTCGACTGTCATTCCCCAGTGATGTCCCATGCTATAGAATTCGGAACGGTCAGGGTAAAGTCCTTTGCTGTTAAGATATTGATATTCCTTACGTTTTTCAGCAAGAATTTCAACCTCTTCCTTTACAGACTCAGTTGTAGCCTGAAAAAAGACAGAGCGATCGACAAGAGCCCCTTGAAAACTATCGATATGCTCATCGACATTAAAAGGTTTTTCTTTACCGGTAATTTCACCGGCTTTATCTTTATACGTTTTAGTTTTGCCGTTTTCCGTAGTAGTCAGACCATAGGTATGATGTTTCTGAATACAAGCAAAAAGTCCATCATGTCCTTCTTTTTCGGAAAGAGTTCCAGCAGCAGAATAGTTACAATTTTTAACAGCAGGAAAAAGATTTGTACCGACATTATTACCTGCTTTACCTGCTCTTGTGCGACCATAGCCAAGCGCAATAGAAACAGTACCCTGCATCTGACCGAATTGACGGAAGACAGGTAAAGTATAAGGCTGACCATCTATAGTAATAGTAGCGATATCACCATCAGTAAGATTATTCAAAGCTTCATAAGCATAATTACCATCCCATTTTATCGGTATCTGAATGAAGTTATCCCATGCCGTTCTCATAATCGGGTCAGGCATTTCCTGTAACCATGGATTATTAGCATTTTGTCCAGATCCCATTTGTACAGTTTCGTAAAAAGTAACTTCGAGGCCTTCTGATTTAGTTTGTGGTAACTTAGCCACTGCTTCAGCAATTCCGGAAGCACTTTCAACACTAACAAGCGTATCATCCGTATCTACTACTGGCTGAACATCAAGTACAGGTTCTGAAGCAATAGTTTTAACGGAAGCCTTCACATATCCATCATGCAATGCATTATTCCAGAAAGATTTGAAAGTCCCCAAACCAGAGAACATAGAAGCTTTCCATGTTTCCATCATAAACTCGTGGTAAGACTTATTCCATCCTGCCCATGTAAGCAATGATTCGCCAGCAGCTCTTGATTTGAACAGAGGAGAAATAGTAGGCTGTATAACGTAAACCTCTCCTTTTTTAGGTTCCGCATCTCCCCACGATTCGAGACAATGATGATCAGGAGCAGCATATTTACATAGAGCAGCCGTTTCATCTAAGACAGTGCTCATAGAAACGGACATCTTAACATTAGGTAAAGCAGCTGCAAAATCTGCAGCCATACCAGGGATATCGTAAGCCGGGTTAGCGTCATTACAAATAATAACGGCATTGACGGCACCATTTTTCATATCATTGACCAAAGCCATCATATCCGCATCCCGTCCCTGACGTTGTTTAGAATGATTATCTTTGGAAATATTCATTGTATTGCCGTTGGCACCAATCATTTTATTGATTTCACAAACAACCATTTGAACATAAACATCATTGATTCCGCAAACCACGAGGGATTTTCCGGCATTTTTCTTAAGTAATTCGGCAGTGGATTCAATAGCTTTATCTGCTTTTGACCAGGCGAATTCAGGAGTAAAAGGCAAAGAAGCAGGAGAGTGCCCCATTTTCTGCGCCACTTTTGAATATAGCAAGCCAACAGCTGCACCCCATTCTGAAGGTTTAACAAGGACCCTTTGATCGGCATTAGAACCGGTAAGAGACATACCTGATTCGAACTGAATGTGAGTAGACATAGATTTTTCAGCACCATTTTCAATATCAGCATCAGTGACCTTACGGTTTGTGATATAATCCTTGGTATATTCAACGGGAGAAATCCAGGTTCCAAGAAAATCGGCTTCGATACCAACTACACACATCGCTTTATCAAAAGAATAAGCAGGAATTCCGGCAACACCATTCATTTTTTCATTGGCTTCAATCAAAGCCGAAGAAGAGACAGGGTCATACTGTACCCATTTAGCACCGGGATATTTAGTAGTAAAAGCATTTTTTAAATTGAATTTTTCCAGTTGGTAGTAAGCGAAATCGAACAATCTTGTAATTTCTGTGGCCATGGCAATTGATTTGAAAGCGTTATGCAAAGTATAAAATATAATATGAAATTACAAGTGGGATATAATGTTAAAAAAACTGTTATTTTTATAAATATTGTTTTAAGAATGTAGTAATCTATTGCTTTAAGTACATTTTAACTAACGAAGTGTTAATCAATTTTTTTAGTTTTGATTGCCTCAA
>CAJQOX010000210.1 GCA_905480075.1 uncultured Aureispira sp.
GCCATTTCCAACACCGGGCCCGAAATGCTGGGCAAAGGCAAAACCATAATTATAAGCTGCCAGATAAGGGTCATTCCAGGAGCTGTCGGGCTCATTGACATTGGTAAACTGAATACTTGCATACACATCGAGACCTGCAGAATCCCATACTGCATATTCCTGATCCCAATCGAGCCACCACTGAGCGAGACTTCCGGGCATTCCATTAAAATCAGGTATATCATCAGGGTCTGCCACATCCCAACTCAGGTTGTGATAGTTGCGGGCATGCGAACATATGCGGTTATACTGAAAAGGCCCCTGCCCTGCAGCCAACATATCAGAATAGGTATTATACCCCCATCCCCATATTCCATTGACCCCAAGCATTTCAGAGAGTGTATTTGAATTGGGAGAAGGTGAAGGCATCGGGCCATATCTGCCATATTTATCGTAGGCCTTTATTTCCCATATTTCCGCCTTATAATAATTTACTTCCACCATTGTATGTTCGAGCTTTATGTACCTGGCAGGAATTTCAGAAGACAACCGATTAATAACCATTGTAGTTGCAAGCGGATCAAGTTCCGCCGCCAATGTCCAGGTAATGCTATCCTGACTCAGGAGAATCTGAGAGGAAGACACCTGACTTCCGGAGTAATGTCTCGATTCCAGCCAACCGATATTTTGTACAGTACCTAAATCAAGTATTGCATATTCTGTGGGTATCTCAGCCAATGCCCCCACATCGGAAATTAAAAATCCGGTATCAGCTTCCATACGGATCTTAGTGATCGTATCAATTAAAGAGAAGCGTTTCAACGTAAAATTGTCAGAATTATAGAAGGAACCCAATAAAACAGAATCACCACCACTGTGATATATCCATATATTAATAGAATCTGCAAATACACTTCCTCTGAGCGAAAGGGATCGAAAAGGAGTCTGTGTTCCCAGGTCCAATTCCACCCATGCCTTTCCTGAAACAGGTGGTATCAATAATGCAGTATATACATCTCCGTCCGTAATTATCGTATCGGGTAGCCCTCCGGAATTGGAAGAGGCTGCCGACCCTCCCAGTCCCAACAATATATTGAGGTCTTCACGAACAAAAAAGCCGGAAGGAAGCACACCTCCGGATTGCCAGAATGTATTAACATTCGTATCAATTATACTTGAAGCATAAGTACTCGGCGTAATGGAAGAAACCGAAACCGAAGCACCCTCTGTGTAGGAATTCACGATACCTGCATTGGGGTCAAACTGAGCACTCAGCGGTTCAAAAATTATTAACAGTAAAAATAAGATGTAGTGAAGTCGGGGAGATTGCATAATATTAAAGATAAAATCATAAATGAGGAGTTCATGTAATTTACTTATTATTCAAACACTTACAAAGTCTTCTTTAAAATAAATCCATAACAACACGATTACAAATTAAAAAACAGTTCGTTCCTACCTGTAGGTTCTGTATTTTTTAATATTTTCACAAAAAAAAAGGAAAGAGCTCTAAAGCAGCTTACTCTTCTTTTCTCTCAATAATACAAACATGCTCAACCTTTATTCTTTAGGACATCTGCTTCAATGGTTTATTATCGGCCGTTTTTTAATGAAAAGCTGGATCATTTTCTGGTTTCTTTCCATTGGCTGGGAACTGACCGAAATGGTCTTGCCCTATGAATTTGCAAAAGAAACCTATATCAATAAATTTACCGACCTGATCGTCAATGCTATAGGTTTTTATTTTGGAAACCGAATGAGAACAGATAAAGGATCCGGTTAATTCCTTCATCTTTTAATCATTCACATCCTTCAATTTATTTAATCCTTTCAAGACCTTATTTTCCACCAAAATCACCCATAGCATTATAGTCAGTTCAAGTATAAAATATATAATGCCCAAACCTGTCAGTTCTTCTCTGAAGTAATAAACAACTTCGATCGTCAGAAAAAAATAGAAAATATTAGCAATAAGAACAGCTATCAGAAAGGGAGTAAAATTCTCCTTAAGAAAAATACTACAGCAGATAGAGTAAACAGCATAGACGGAGGCTATTGAGGCCAAAGCGTAAAGAACATATACCGGCATTCCAAAATGTTCTTCATATCCGACCAATACAAAGCCCAGAAAAAAGGCGCAAAGCAGGGCACCTATGCTGTCAGTGAGAAAGAGCTTTTTTGGGTTTTTGATAAATTCCTTCATCAGTTTTTAATGTCATTTTTAAATAAAAGCAAAAAACTTCCCGAATGCTTAAGAATATCTATGATTAATTCCTGTTGATTTCGAATAATTCTCCTTTATCAAACATCTTTTTTAATTCTCTTTTATGATATCCTATTAAAAATTCTTCATCATAATCACTCTCATTGTCAATCTTGTACAATTTTGACCTTCTTTTAACTGTATATTCATTATGTACAAAATAAATTGAATCACTTTTAATTTCTATGATTTTCATACACGAATATTCTGCAGTACTGATTTCATATTTATAGATATCTCCTACCTCAGGCTTTGCAAGATAACGCGGGTTGTTTTTGCCTGTTCAGCTTCAGATAACGAAACTAAATAAAATATTATAGCCAATAATGCTATTCCTGAGAAATGCCATACAGGTGGCCAAAGCCCTTTCTTGACTTTTTCATATTCATTGCGGGTCGCTTTTGACAATTTATAGGGACTTAGCTGTTCTTTACAGGCAGAACATTCTAAGGTCCCGGATTTAGAATACGGAAAAACCGGTATAAAAAAAACATGGTAATATTTATAAAATAGATTATAATTCATTGTCCCTTCTGTTTTGCAATTAGTACATACAGCCTCATTAGACGGAACTGATTTAACAAAAGATTCCTTAGACCCTTTAATCATAGTTTTAGTTTTTTTAAATATATATTATAAATTATATTTTACTGAATC
>CAJQOX010000211.1 GCA_905480075.1 uncultured Aureispira sp.
GATGCGTTTTTATCTGTAATGAATTTCTGAAGATACACTAAAGCCTTTTGTTGGAGGTAGGATGCCGAATCGGACGCTACGGGCACAGCAAGAGATGGCAAAACAAAGGAAGTAAAGAGATTGGTAAACACCTTGGACAGAAGGTCCGAGGAACTACCTTTGAGCTTTACGTCATCAACTCTCAGATCATTGAAGGCAAGGACAAAGTTTCTGCAGGTTTCCTTAAATATTGTCTGTTTAAGGACAAAAGGGTTTTCTGATTTTAAATTATTAGCCATCGACTTTAATTCAAAATCTGCTGCATTTATTTCAATAGCTGCCCGAAGAGGACTGGAACAAATTGATTTGCATTCGAATTTTTTGACCACTGCAAAGGTAAAACGGCCATTTATATAGTTATCCGGCGCAACTGCGGGTCTGTTTTCGCCCGAAGCCATTAATAGTTCCTCTACATATTTATCCATAAAATTAATCATCAGGTACATCGCTTTTTTATTCTGATTCTTTTTTTCTGTCAGAAAAACAATATTTTTACCATACCAGGGATAAAGCTTGAGTTGTTTGCCATTAAAGGCAGTATAACTTAGCGTATCAGATTCTTCAGCAAAAAGCATATCGATCCCTTCCTCTTTCACCTCATAAAGAAGTGATTCAATATCAAGAGAGACAAATTGATCGTAATTAAATTTATCGGGATGGTCTCCGGCATTGAGCAATGCATTTTTGAGCCCGGGCAAAAATCTGATATCTTTGGGGAAGCCCGGTTCCATTTTATCCTCTTTGATATCGAAACGCAGGAATTTCTCTCCGCTGAAGAGGTAGGCTTTTTTATCAGACAACAGAAAGGCCGCATCAACAGATTTAAAAGTAACGTCAGGCCAGGTAGAGTGATTAAAAAACTTCGGATAATCCTTATCGACCTTATTCAATGATTTATTGAATCTGAGATATTGATCCTTATGGAAGAAAAAACATTTTTTTGCAGGCCAGTTGAGTGCAGCAGTCACAGAAAAGGGAGCAACTCCAGGCCATGAAAGTTCATTTACCTTAACAGGTTTGAGGTTTTCAGTCCGGTTCTTTTTTAAATTAAAGCAAAAGAAGGTATTATCATTAAAGAAAAAAACCGAATCAGTCCCGGAGGCAAGGGCAGCCTCTACCCTGCTGAAAGTCACCCCCGGAAAGGCTTCACAAATTCTGTTTACAGATAAAATTTTTGATCTGATCTTATTATATTTCACCACCTTGTCACCTCTGAAGAAGAAGAGTGTACTATCATTTGTGGCAAAGGCAGCATCTATCAGCGGGGCGCTTTGAGCATTTGAATTTACAAAGAAGAACAGACAAAAGAGCGTAGCAAGAAAACATTTCATAGTATAAGGGACAAGGTAATTAATAAATCGGGCTAAAGATAAGATTCCGTTCTGTTAATTCAGTAAGTTGGTATTTAAAATCAGAAATTCCGGACATTATTCATCCGTATTTTTCAAGCGATTCGAAAGAATAAAGGACATTATATCCAATTTTTAAACTTTTTGTCCCTTGTTTTCTGAGCACCTTTATTACACTTATCACAACTTTTGGTGGTCCTGTAATAATAGAAGGGTTCATTTTGCTGAATGGGAAAGAGTATCTGATGATCCTCCAATTCTTCGACAACAAACTGCGCTATAAAGTCACAGATTGAGGGATTTTTGAAGTAATTGACAGTCTTCATCTCATCGCATAGCCGAACTTTACTACAAGTAAGTATATCGGTAGGGCAGAATATTTCAAATCAACAATTACTCTGTTTTAATTTTCAGGATAAAGGAACCATTTGTAAGCCCTTCAGCACCTACAACACCTATCACTACCCTGTAGGGATTGTTGACAGCATTCAGATATACTGTTCTTGAATGGTCCTGCGTTTTTCCTCTTTTCGGGTAATCCCATTTATGTTCTGCCTCACAGCTTACACAGGAGGGAAGATTCGGAGGAAAGGATTTGGAATTTGTTCCATCCATATAAGCATAGATACTCATATTGGCATTTTTATCTTCGGGTACTACCGTAATTTCCATTTTAGAATGCGCCGGAATTTCAGAGACATAGACAATTTGATTGCCGTTAAATTTTGAATTCTGAGTCCCCGGGAAGCAAGCCACGGAAGAATTGGCTGCCCAGGACAGGTCGTGAATTTTTACACCATCCGCAAGATCCCCTTTATAAGCCTTGGTGGCCTCTTTTACCGCCGGGGCGCGATATAATTTCAGTGGCTTTTGCTGTTCGTTGGATACCACTTTTGATACCGTTTTTATTTTGACAATAAAATCTCCTTCAGTGAGACCGTCCGCGCCGGCCACACCGATGACTACTTTATAAGGATTTTTCAGCGCATTCAAAGAAACCGAACGGGTATGGTCCTGCGTTTTTCCTCTTTTGGGATAATCCCATTTAAATTCAGCCTCACAGCTAATACAGGAAGACAAGTTCGGAACAATAGCATCATTGTTCGTTCCCACCATGTAAGCATAGATACTCATATTAGTATTTTTATCGACGGGAACTACTGAAATATCCATTTTGGAATCAGTAGGAATTTCCGTGACATATAGGATATGGTTTCCGGTAAATTTAGTATTTTGTGTAGCAGTGAAGCAAGCTACAGAACTATTCGAAGCCCAGGATAGGTCATGAACTTTGACACCATCTTTGAGGTTGCCCCGGTAGGATTTAGTAGCATTAGGTTCAGCTGCTGCCCTGTAGACCTTCATTTTTTGTTGTTCTTCGTTACTGAAGACCCTGGAAACCGTTTTAATCTTTATTTTAAAACTACCATTTGTGAGCCCCTCGGCCCCTGCCACACCAATGACAACTCTATAAGGATTTTTTATAGCATTAAGATGAACTGAACGGGTATGGTCCTGCGTTTTTCCTCTTTTGGGATAATCCCATTTATGGTCGGCCTCACAAGTAATACATGAACTCAGTTCAGGAACCATAGCCGAGGAAGTTTTTCCGGTCATATAAGTGTAGATACTCATATTGGCATTCGGGTCGTCGGGAATCAGGGTAATATCCATTTCGGAATACTCGGGAATATCGGAGAGAAAGAGGAGGTGATTACCTGTAAATTTAGTATTCTGAGTAGCAGGGAAGCAGGCATTGCTACTTGATGCAGCCCAGGAGAGGTCGTGAATTTTGACTCCCTCTTTGAG
>CAJQOX010000212.1 GCA_905480075.1 uncultured Aureispira sp.
TGAAAAGGTAATTGAAAGTTTCAGGCTGCAGCAAGGTATCTTTTCCTGCAACTCCCTTATTAGTCAGAAAGGCCATATATTTGCCCATATCTTCCACGCAGGACCACAGGGCACCGGCAGAACCTACCTGTTGTGTAAAATTTAGATGTACAGGAATAATTCCGTCTTCATAATCATCTACATGAGGCGTAACATAATTGTTGAGTTTCAGGATATCTTCTGCCTTAGCTGCTGAATGATTCATTTTCAGGGGCTCAAAAATTCTGGACTGAATAAACTGTGTCCAATCCATTCCTGAGACTCTTGTGATGACTTCTCCTGCTACAATATACATCATATTCTGATAACTGAAGCCCCCTCTCAGTGGGTAGACGGTTTTTGCGTGGCTGTAACGTTTCATGGCCTCGGGCGTAGAAAGACTATCCCATACCCAGATTTTATCTGTATTTTTAATCCCCAGATTGTGGGTAAGCAAATCAACTACCCTTGCCTGAGAAGTAGTATAAATATCATCTAATTTAAAGTCGGGTAGATGCTGAACTACTTTATCGTCCCATTTCAATTTCCCTTCATCTACCAACATACCCAATGCAATTGCAACCACTGCTTTAGTGGTGGATGCCATAGAAAACATAGAATGTTTATCTACAGGCGTTTTAGTCCGCTTATCCTTCACACCATATGCTTTCTGAAAGACTACTTTTCCTTTGTGTACCACAACGGTTACCATTCCGGGAATTTCCCAATCTGCCATTCCCTTTTTAATAAAAACATCCAATGCATTGTTTTTATCTTCATATTGAGCGGAAGCAGAATAGCAAAGTAGCAGAAAGAAGAGGCCGAAAAATAAATTATTCATAAAATGAAAGTGATTAAAACAAAAAAAGCTGATTTGCAGATGTCAAGATAAACAAAACATCAACAAATCAGCTAATAAGGGTAAGAGAAAATTTACTTTTCAATTCCCAGTACTTTCAATCCATTTTCAGTAGCTATCTTAACCAAATTGTCAATATCATAATAGTGACAGGCTTCGAGCATCACCCTGAGTTCAGTCCACAGGTCTGCATCGGAGAAAGGTTTGTAGATATCGCAGATATTATCCGTACCAAAGGCCACATTGATACCGGCAGGAACCATTTCGTCAACAGGAGTAATAGAGTTGTGACTTACCTGTAAACGTTCCGTTCTGTTGTGGTCTATCCAGGCTGTAGGGCATGATATGATGTGCATATCTGCTTCACGGCAAAGATCATATACCTCATGACGGTATTTTTTGGGATGCGCTGCCAGTGAAATACAGTGAATAGCAGAAACTTTGCCCTGCATACCATGTTCAATGGTTTTGCGTGCCAATTGTTCCGTTTCTTTTTCTTCATCTGAGTTGAACTGATCCACATGTACATGAACCAATTTTCCATGTTCTTTAGCTGAAGACATTAAAATATCAAGATGTTCTTCTTCTCTGCCAAAATCTTTGGCAGGTAAGCCACCAACAATATCCACAAAGTCAAGTGACATATCAAACCAATAACGGGCCTTAGGGTCAATAACTCCCTTGAGTACCTGACAGGCAAAACGGATTTCCATATCCTTGCCATAGGTTTCCCTTAGTTTCATTGCTGCCTTGATGGATTTATCTTCAATTTTGTCATCAACATCGATAAAAGTACCCATTGCCTGAGTGCCTTGTTCGAGTAAAACTTCTGTGGCTTTGCACATGCGTCTGTAGATATCGTCTACAGTAGCGGCTTTTTTCATTTCATCAACGAGATGCCATTTTTCCTTAAGGTAAGAATAGGAATAATTGAAATTGCCTTCATTGAGCGTATAAGCTCTGTCGAGATGCGCATGAGTATTTACCCAACCACCGTTTTCTTTAATTTTATCTAATACAAGCTGTTTCGGATCCATTGTTTATGATTTTTAATACAATAAATTATAAAATGAATGTAGGACCAGGTCGACTACTTTTAGAGATTGCGGCAAAGGTAAAATTTTGTTTTGTAAAATATCACAATATCCCTTTTTTCTTTAGTAGTTTTCATCAAAGAAGTGACAACAAGCAGAAATATTGTTTTTTTTTGTATTAAACGGTAGATAGAAAGAAGACTAAGCAGCGTACTTAGGATGTTAAAGAAATGATATTATACTATTGAATAAATTGTCTGATAAATATAAAAGATGTTTTAATTTATAAAAAAAAGCCCCTTGTTCAAGAGGCTTTTAATTAAATATATATTTTAAATATCTGCAGCATCATGCATTTACAGCCTGCCCAAGCAGGTTTTGCAGCGCTTTATCCATTGTATCAAAGGAGAATCCGGACATTACCTCATCCATCATCGTTTTAATTCTATCATTACACAAATTACCCATTGAGCCTTCATGAGAATGTTCAAGGTTTTCCAGAGCCTTAAAATTACCGGCTTCAATATCGAGGCCAACCTGTTTGTAAGCATCCCTGAAGGTAGTACCGTTAATCACCAGATTGTTCACAACATCCACACTGAACATATATTTATACTTTTCGTCCTTTACAGCCTGATCATTTACGATGATATTTTCGAGCATATATTTAGCAATGAACAGACAGGATTTAATCTCTTCAAAAACCGGGAGGAAACTCTCCTTGATAATTTGAAGGTCTCGGTGATATCCCGAAGCAAGATTGTTGGTGATCATGGAAATTTCCACAGGCAATGCCATCATCTTATTACATTTAGCACGGATCAGTTCAAATACATCCGGATTCTTTTTGTGGGGCATGATACTTGAACCTGTAGTGAGGTGGTCGGGGAATTTAACAAGATTAAAATTCTGACAGTTATACAGACAAACATCCTGTGCTAATTTACTCAGCGTAGCCGCCACAGAAGAAATAGCCTGAGCAACTGACCGTTCTGTTTTGCCCCTTCCCATCTGTGCATAAACCACATTATAATTCAAATCGTCAAAGCCCAACAATTCGGTCGTCATAGTCCTGTTGAGCGGAAAAGAAGAACCGTAGCCTGCAGCAGAACCCAAAGGATTTTTATTCGTAATACGGAAGGCGGCAAGCAGTGTATGCATATCATCGACAAGCGATTCGGCATAAGCACCAAACCAAAGGCCAAAGGAAGAAGGCATAGCCACCTGATAGTGTGTATAGCCCGGAATCATAACATCTTTATATTGTTCACTCAGCTTTTGCAGTTCATTGAACAAAGGGAGGACCAATTCCACTACTTCTCTGAGTTCTGTGCGTGTAAACAATTTCAAATCTACAAGTACCTGATCATTTCTAGATCGTCCGGAGTGAATTTTTTTGCCTACATCTCCCAATCTTTCAGTAAGGATCATTTCCACCTGAGAGTGTACATCTTCCACCCCCTCTTCAATTTGAAAATCTCCTTCTGAAACCTCAGCATAGAGGGTTCTCAGTTCTGCAATAAGTACTTTCAGTTCTTCGGCAGTGAGTAAATCAATACTTTCCAGCATCGTAATATGAGCTAAAGTACCGGTGATATCGTGTTTTGCAAGCAAGAGGTCGAGTTCACGGTCTTTACCGACTGTAAAACGTTCAATTTCCTTGTTAATTTCTCCTTCTTTTTGCCAGAGTTTCATACCTGTTTTTATTTATAAATTTAAAGTTGCAATAATCGAGCACAAAATTAACTTTTTCAAATCACTTAACCAAAACTTCTTATTTAATAGAATAGAAATTAGACTAAACAATTAAAGAAATCAGATACCCGGCTATGTAAAAAGAAAATTCATGTGCTTTTTCATAATGGTTATGTTAAAAAAAATTTAAAAAGTACTTTAAAAGTCTTTATTTGAAATATTATTTAAAATTTGTTTAACAAAATATAAAGCGATTTCGTATTCTAAGTAGACCAACCATTTTTAAGAGGATTCAATGTTTTGAATAATAAAAGTCTTAACATTTTAAAAATTAAGATTTTAATTAAAACATAGATTTCATTTAATAAATGTAATTTCACATTTTCCTTAACACATAGCATTGTATATATTTCTCTTATTTATTAATAACCGGATATAATTTTTATTATACCTTTTATACACATCGCATTCAAATTTTTAATCCTAAAAAAAACAAATGAAACAATTATCAATCTACATCTTTCTGGCAAGTTCAATTCATCTCAATGCACAAAACGTAGGTATTGGCACAAATGCCCCGGCTCAAAAATTGCACGTTGTCGGTAATGCACGAATTTCCTCTCTTAGTGGTGTAAGTAACCGAGTTGTATCGGCAAATACCAATGGAGATTTATCGGTTATAGCAGATGGTACTGCTGGTCAGTTTTTGTCTACTAACGGTACAGGAACTCTTTCCTGGGCTACCGGTGGAGACATTACAGGCGTTACAGCAGGAAATGGACTGATAAACGGAGGTACAGCAGGAACCGTTGTTTTAGATGCAGTAGCTGTAAATGGCCTTACAACTCACCCCAATGATATTCGTTTGGGCGGATCGCTTATTCAAGCTACCACAATTACTCAAGGTGGTTTTGGGATGACTTTTAATCTTTCAGGAACAGGCGACTTCCGAATTCAGGATGCCGGTGTGAATCATTTCGAAGTAAGTGATGCAGGCAGAACTACTTTTGGCGAAGATACTTATTGGAGAGATATAAGTACAACGGGTACTATCATCGGTAGATTTTACGACTCTGGAAATGATGGAGTTTTTCAAGTTTACAGGGATGGTAGCATTCAACATAGTATCAATTCTATTGGGACTACTGTTTTTAATGAACAAAGTGGTTCCTATGATTTTAGAATTGAATCTGATGGCAAAGCTAATATGTTTTTTGTCGATGCCAGTACTAATAGAATAGGTATCAATATAGCTGCACCAACGAATGTAGTAGACATGCTTGAAACAGCTGCTATTGGTAGTACAGATGCTTGTCAAAGTCAATTGAATGGTGCTACAGGTGGCGCTTTGGATGCTGTAATTAGTAATACATCTAATGGATATAATTCTTTTGAAGCTATTCATAATGGGACAGGTAGTTCTGTTTTTGCTCTTCAAACTAATACATCAAATAACGGAACTGCAGTGAATGCTCAAATCGCTGCAATTAATGATCGTTGGGGCTTATATTCTCCTGATGAAACCTTGACCTTAGGGTATTTTGTAATTAGCGACAAACGCCTGAAAGATAACATCGTGAATATCAACCAAGGAATTGATGCTATCAAAAAACTAAAGCCTGTTCAATACAATTGGAAAAAAGACAATGCTATTAATGCCAATACAAATAGTTTAAATTATGGATTCCTTGCCCAAAATATTTTAGAGGTTGCACCTAATCTTGTTGCCCAAAATTCTATCCCAGTACTTGAAGGCAAGATTGGTCCAGACATGGATCACTCCAAAAGAACCTACGACTATCACTCCGTTAATTATCAAGGCCTAATCCCTGTACTTACCAAAGCTATTCAGGAACAACAGCAAATCATTGAGAAACTTGAAAACCGGATTGAAGAATTGGAGAAAAAATAACTATAATCATATATATAGGTAGAACAGAACAGGCCTTCACTGCGCTTGTTCTGTTTTTTGTTTTAATCATTTTTAAGTAATTTGATAACAGATATTGTATTTAAATTCATAAAACTGATTACTTTGTTATATATAATTTAATACTGACAGAATTTTCAATATGCTATTTACCGATCAGGAAACAAAACATCTGCGAAGTCTACTTTTGTCACCTGAAGATAAAAACAAAATTATCGGACTTGGATTGATTCAGAACGCCCCGGAAATCATTACAAAGGTCCGTGTTGCTCTGTGCATTTGTGCCTATCTAAATAATGATTTCAGAGAAGATATAGAAGGCTTAGCCCATGAATTGATGACCCAATATTTAAGTGCGGCTGATTTAAAAAAATTACAGAATCAGATTATCATTCTGGATTATGCACAATATAAGTTTAAAGTCCCTGAGGGATGGAACACCTATCAAAATCCGCTTAGAAAATATTTGAAATTACATGAGGCTGCTATAGATGAATACATGGAACATTTCAGAATAGATCCTGTACCTTATTCAAAACTATACACCTTATTGGCCGGGAGAATACAGAAGGAGTGGGAAAACCACAGAAAAGCCTTGTATTATTATGAAAAAGCAATGGAACTGAATCCTGAGAACACGCAGGCACAATTTGGTTTTGCCATGATAATACACACTCATTATATAAAAAAGGGAAAACGTCTGAATGAAGTTGACAGGATACTTGCCTACTATATGAATGCTTATAAAAGTCCCAAAAACATCAATTCTTACAGAAATGCAGCCATGTTATGCAAAGATATTGAAGACATAGACCGTTCTGCCTGGTATTTTGAAGAGGGATTGAAACAATGCCCGAACGACACTTCACTGTTGAATAATTATGCCAATCTGTTGATGAAAAACATAGGAGATTATACAAAAGCCAGGGAACTGGCAGAAAAAGGGCTTAGAATCTCCCCTCTTGACTGCAGTTTGCTCGATACGATGGCACATATAGAGTTTGAGGGTTTTCAAAATTATGAAAAAGCAGAACAGTTGTTCAGGAAAGCACTGAAATTTGATGGAGAACATCATTATTCACATACAGGCCTGGGAGATTTGTATTTACAGCTTGGGAATTATATGTTGGCGGAACATTATTATCTGACAGGCTTGCACAATGGTCTGCAGTATACATCGAGAGAAGTATTTGAAGTTGTAGAGAAGCTGGAAAAATTGGTTATATTTTATAGTTCTTTCCTTAAAAATCCGAAAAAATCGGAATATTACCAGCAAAAAATCCATAAATTGTGTTGCTGAAAACAAATAAAAAAAGCTGCATGAAAGATCATGCAGCCAAACAGTAATATATCATTCCAGAAATTGCTATCAGGCGATTTCCAATAATTCAAGATCAAAAATAAGGGTAGCATTACCCGGAATATCGTTTCCTGCACCTCTTGCACCGTAGCCAAGATTAGAAGGAATAAACAATCTCCATTTAGAACCGACAGGCATAATCTGAAGGGCTTCCTGCCATCCTTTGATAAGGCCATTTACAGGAAAAGTAGCGGGTTGTCCTCTTTTGTAGGAAGAGTCAAAGACTTTTCCTGTAAGCAGACGACCTTCATAGTGTGCAACTACTTTCTGATGAACTTTAGGAATAGTACCTGTGCCTTCTTTAAGAATTTCGTACTGCAAACCACTGGGATTGGAAACCACACCATCTCTTTCAGAATTTTCGGCCATAAATCCGGCTTCCATTTCCTGAGATTTCATGGCCATTTTGGCAGCAGACTCCTGCAGGAACTCCTGCGCATTCTGATTGGCTTCTTCTGGCGTCATTTCCATGTTTTCATTTTTAAGCACGTCAACAACACCTTTAGCAAGCGCCTCAAAATCAAGACCTTCAACCTCAACCTGTCCAGCAAGGTTTGAACCGAGGAGTACACCCAAACTATAACTTGTTTTTCTCATTTTCTATTATTTTTATCTTAGTTTTTCAATATAAAGTACAAAGATACTTAAAATTATGGATATGTAATAAAATTAATTGAATTCTCAATTAATTCTGAGCAATTCCACTTCAAAAACCAAGGTAGACCCCGGAGCAATAACATTTCCTGCCCCCGTGTTGCCATAAGCTAATTGGGCAGGGATATAGAATTTGTATTTAGAACCTACAGACATAAGCGGTATCCCATCCTGCCAGCCCTGAATAACTCCTTTAAGTGGAAAAGTAGCGGGTTCACCTCTTTCTACAGAAGAGTCGAAAACAGTACCGTCGAGAAGAGTTCCATGATAATGAGTAGTAACTTTATCTTCAACAGTAGGTTTTGCACCATCTCCCACCTTTATAATTTCATACTGCATACCATTATTCATAGACAGCACCCCCTCTTTTTTTGCATTTTCTTCCATAAATTCTACGCCCTTCTGAATATTCTGCTGCGCAATGATTTCATTTCTTTTTTGAAATTCCATCTCGGCTTGTTTCTGTTTTGGTTCAAAAAAGCTTTTAAGAATTTCACTCATTTGCAAATCAGACAACAAAGCTGTATCATTTTTGACAGAAGTGGCATAACCAAGACCGAGTGAATTATAGTCATAATCATCTGAGACAATACCCAATTGTTTTGCTACCCCTGCAGAAGAGGAGAAACCAATAGCGAAAGCAATTTTCTGAGCAGTCTCGTCGCTTTCCGCCATTTTTTTAGAATCTAATCTTGTTTTGAGGAGTGATTCCATAGCGAGAATATCCTCATCCGTTGCATCAAAGCCTTTGGAAAAACCCTGAACAAAGAAATTAGGATCCATTTCCTTGGGAGATAAATTTAAACTTTGCAGGCTTTTACCTATCATAAAACCATAGCTGTAGCTCATTTTAGTTTTGAGAGTATCTACAACAGGTCCCTCTTTAATTTCCAGTAATTCCACATCAAAAATCAGGATTGAATTAGGAGGAATAGAAGCAGGGCTGTTAAGCCCATAAGCAAGATCTGCGGGAACAAACAAACGATATCTTGCGCCTGCAGACATCAGTTGAATACCTTCCTGCCAACCTCTAATGACATTATTAAGGATAAAAGAAGCAGGTTTCCCCCTTTCGATAGAAGAGTCAAAGACCTTTCCGTCCATCAGTGTTCCTGTGTAATGCGTCACCACGGTATTGGTCAATAAAGCTTTAGGGCCACTACCTGCCTTGATGATCTGATATTGCAATCCTGAGGGAGTAGTTTTGATTCCTTCCTTTTTAGCATTATCCTCCAGGTATTTAAGACCTTGGGCAAGATTTTTTTCCCCTTCTTTTTTTCTTTCTTCCAGCAATTTAGACTGCATGGCAATTTGTTTTTTCTGAAAATAATCTGAGAGCATTTTTTGCATCAGAGAATCTGAAAAGGGAGAAGATTTACCCTTTGTGAAATCAGAATAGCCTTTTTTCAACGAACCGTAATTGAAATCATCAGCTGGAATATCGAGCGTGACTATCATGTTAGCTACAGCAGAGTACCCGAGGTGATAAGCCGTAATTTTTCCTTCTTTTTCAGTTTTGGCTACCGTATCTCTTTTGATACGATCGTCCATATACTTATTGGTAGCCGTCAATTTAGCAGTATCCGGTTTAAGTCCCTCTTTAATCCCTTTTAGAATTTCCTTTTCAACAAGTTCAGAGGCACCAAAGGGAGTATTATTTTTGAGGTCTTTTGCAAAACTGTACCCGTAAGCATAGCTGAAGTCCTTTACAGAAGTCACAGCAGGTTTAGTCGTTTCCTTATTGGTAGTATCTGATTTAGTACCCTGAGCATAAACATTAGCAAATGAACATAGAGAGATACAGAAACCTATATAAAAAGATAATTTCATCTTTGTATTAATTTAAAAATTGGATAATCAATTCATCATTGAAAGGAAATCAGTTCCACTTCAAAAACCAAGGCAGAACCACCGGGAATATCAGAAGAAGGAGAAGACATTCCGTAAGCAAGTTCCTGCGGAATAAAGAAGCGATATTTTGCCCCTTTGGACATCAGCGGAATACCTTCCTGCCATCCTTTGATTACCTGAGAGACACCGAAAGAGGCAGGTTGACCACGGTTGACAGAAGAGTCGAAAACTGTACCATCAATCAGGGTTCCATGATAATGTGTAGTTACTTTGGACCTCAGATTGGGTTTAGGCCCCTCCCCTTCTTTAAGTACCATATACTGCAAGCCACTGTTGCAGACGACAACACCTTCCTTTTTGGAATTTTCTTCAAGAAAAGCCTTGCCGTCTGCTAAAGATTGAGCAGTTAATTCTTTTTGCAATTTTGTATTTCTTTTAGTAATAAAAACGAGTGCTATTACGAAGAAAACCAGAAATACAACAAGAACAAATGATTGATTCATAGATTATTTAGGATTAATTTCGATTAATTCCACATCGAATATTAATGTAGACCCTGCCGGGATTTTGCCCATAGCCCTCATGCCGTAAGCTAGGTTCTGAGGGATGAACAATCTATAAGTAGAACCAACAGACATCAATGGAATTCCTTCCTGCCATCCTTTGATTACCTGATTGACTCCGAAAGTAGCAGGTTGTCCTCTGTCTTTAGAAGAATCAAAAACAGTACCGTCGATCAAGGTACCGTGATAATGCGTTTTGACCTTATCGGTAAGAGTTGGTTTAGGGCCATTGCCTTTTACAAGAACTTTATATTGCAATCCTGAGGGCAAAGAAACGACCCCTTCTTTTTTAGAATTTTCGAGTAAAAACTTAACACCTTGCTGTTCAGCCGCTGCAGTAGGTTTGATTTCAGGTTGAGCGGAAGCCTTAATAACTTCGATCAGATCCACTTCAAAAATGAGAGTAGCCCCTGCAGGAATTTTAGGTGAAGGTGAACGCATTCCGTAAGCGAGGTCCTGCGGGATATAAAATTTATATTTTGCCCCCGGAGACATCAATGGAATACCTTCCTGCCATCCTTTGATAACCTGTCCTACTCCAAAAGTAGCAGGTTCGCCACGTTCTACCGAAGAATCAAAAACGGAACCGTCGATAAGTGTACCGTGATAATGTGTTTTTACCTTATCCGCGATAGTTGGTTTTGCACCTTCCCCTTTTTTGATAATTTCGTATTGAAGGCCTGAAGGTAGCGTTACCACCCCTTCTCTTTTGCCGTTTTTCTCCATAAATTCTTGTCCTGCTTTGATAGCAACAGCAGATTGAGCCATTTTTTTAGCTTCAAGCTTCTTGTTGTATTTTTCACTCAGAGGAGTAAAGTAAGCAGATAAAACAGAATCCATTTCTGATTTTTCCATTTTAAGTTTTTTACCTGCATCGGCAGCGACAAAAGCTTCTTTAAAGACATCAAAGTCAAAGTCAGAGGCTGGTATATCTATTTCGACCGCTAATCCACCGATAATAGAGATGCCCATATTGTAAGCAATTTTTTCAGCTTCCTGAGGAGTAGAAGCAGCCGTTTTGGAGCGGAGTCGGTTTTGGAAAACCTTTTGAGCTTCTGCAAAAGTTGCAGAATCTCCTTTGATACCTACCTTAAGGCCTTCAACAAATTTGTCAATATTTTTTTCTTCTTTGGAAAGGCCTGCCTGACCAATTCCCTGTGCAAGCATAGCACCGTAGGCATAGCTACGATTTTCAACAGATTTCTTCTTACTGGTATTCTGAGCAGAAATAGAAGTTGAGAAAAGAAAAAGAGCAGAAGAGCAAAGCAAGCAAAATAAAGTTTTCATAGTTTTTTTGTTATAATTGTTGCGATATTTTGAATCAATAAAAATCCTGTCAGTTGGCAATAATCTAAAACGATGCCATATATTACAGAAGGATGCACGAAAATAAGTAAAAAGTGTTAAGAATCGGTTATTTTATGTTATTTTTTTACTACTTAATCATGTGGGAGGAAGTCACAGATTAAATTCATCCAAAAATCTAATTATTAATACATTTTTTTTGCGTCAGCGATGTGCAGTAGTGCTGCATTAGCAGCAGACCGAAGGGCCGAGAGACAACGAGCTGCGAAACGTAGCGCCCGGACGCCCTACTAAAACATCAGATATTAATAAACAAGAAGGGAAATCAAGCTAAAAAATGAAGATGAATAAAAACCCGGTTAATACCCTGAATTATTTTTGAAACTTCAGGCTAAAACGGCGACCATTTAGTTCTTGCATCTGCAATGACTTCATTATCAGACAGCCTGATTAATCTATGCAGATAGGAATTATTTTCCATTTTCTGAGTAGAGACTCTTACGGTATCTTTCCAGTAGCATTCGGCTTTATAGACAATATCCATTGTATCGAGCTGACCAATATTGTTGACATAATAGTCAACTGATTCGAACATCCACTGCATATATTTTATATTATTCAAGTGATTATTAAAATCTAGATCGTGCCAATTGACGCTGTAATCTCTTTGAAAGTCCGGTTTCTGAACAATCGGTAATTTATTGTGTGCATGCGGTAGACAATCGGAAGTATCAAAGGCACCTCTTTTCCTGATTGTTTCAGGAATTCTTGCAATACTACGTTTTTTAGTATTCATTAACAACCAAGTAGAAGAAGATTGGGCAATAAGCACCTCATTCTTATCATAGACTTTATAATCCCTGAAAGTAAATATTTTTTGAAAACCGGCAGGATGCGTCACGATTCTGATCGTTTCGCCTAGTGCAGGCAGGCGAAATATCTGAAGATTTTTGCGCATCAAGACCCATGAAATATTACTTTGAGTTAAATCCCAGAAAGAAACTTTAAGATCGATAACATTTTGCATAGCCGCCTCCTGCATCAGATTAACCAAAGAAGAGACGGTAATTTTCCGGGAACGATCTATCTCATATGTTCTGATAATAAATTCACCTTCATATATTAGTTCAGGAGGAATCATGATTATTATTATATTGCGTGAAAATAAAGTACAAATTTATATAGATTAGACAAAAAATGGAAGCGAATTGCCGATTGATTTATAAACTTTTTGTACATTTGTACATAATAAAAAAATCTAAATCAGTTCTTATCCACATTTATCATTAAGTATGCTTAGTCGACATAATATTCGTATAAAAGTATTGCAAACATTATATGCTTATTCACAAAGCGGACATACAGACTCATCAATTGCTGAGAAAGAATATTTGAAATCCGTAGACGAAAGTTACCGGTTGTATTTACTCAATATGTTGTATCTGTTAACCGTTGCAGATTATTCAAAAGTTGATTATGACATCAAGTCAAAAAAGTTCAGGCCTACTGAAGAAGACAAAAAAGCGACCTTGCGACTTTATGAAAATCCAGTACTAACCTCATTGCGGGAGAACGATTCGTTCCTATACAGAACAAAAAAAGAAAAACTCCCAAAATTAATAGATGAAGATCTTGTTCGCAAACTATATCAGCAGTTTGTCAGGCAGGATTATCACAAGAGTTATCAGGAGATGAACCCTGTACCTGTCAAAGAACATCAGTACTGTCTGGTTAATTTATACAAAACCATGCTAAGCGAGGAATATTTCCTGGATCATCTTGAGGACATTTCCACCACCTCTGAAGATGATCAATCTTTGATCTTCGGCGCATTAAAACGTTCGGTACGCAGCATTGAAGAGGACGAAGATTTCTTTCTTTTACAACTACCGAATGAAGAGTTTGTGCATGACTTTGGCAAGGAGTTGCTCTATAAAGTTATCCGTCATAATGATGAATTACAGGATTTGATTGTAGAAAAATTAAAAAACTGGAATGAGGATCGGGTGGCAGTATTGGATATGATGTTGTTAAAACTGGGTATATGTGAATTTATGTATTTCCCTTCAATTCCGACAAAGGTTACAATAAATGAATATGTAGGATTGGCTAAAGATTACAGTACAGACAAAAGCAAGCGTTTTATTAATGGGATATTAGATCGATTGATGAAAGATCTTACAGAACAGGGCCTGATAAACAAAGAAGGTCGTGGATTGAAGGAAAATTAAATTCAGGAAAATTAATCAATAAAAAAAGCAGTATAAAGAACAGTCAAAAATTAAACTATCCGACACAATGCGTTTTTACTTATTGATATCCTGTTTTCTACTGACATTCATTAACCTGCTGAATGCACAGACCACGAAACATAAAAACGGGCTTAGCTACAAATTTGTCATTACCGACTACAATACAGCCGATCTATGGTATCAGAATAATAATGACCCCGACAGGATATTCCACCCTGAAGATATTAATTATGCAGGAGAGATAGGGTATTTCCGAAACATCAACAAATCATTGACTATAGGAATACCCTTAAGACTGGGAAGTATAGATTCTCATCATTCTGTATATAACAGTAATGACAGTTTGTGTCAACCTTGTGTAAACAGGTCGGTCAATGAACTTTTTTTTGGTGCGGATATAGTAGCAATATATAAATTCAATAATGACTATATTTTAAAAGAGGACTTTATTATAGCCCCCTACCTATTATTGGGGATTGGAGGTAAATACTTATCGATAAGAGAGGGGAATTTTGATTTCCAAATTCCTGTAGGGATAGGAATAAACATCAAATTGACAGAACTTTTGTATTTACAGGCTCAATTTGAGTACCGGAAGTCATTGGTTATACAAAAAGATAATTTTGGAATTTCAGGAGGAATCAGTTGGTTGTTGGATTTCAAAAAAGATAAATAAAACATTGGTTAATCCATTATTTCCTTGAACTAAACAGTTAATAATATATACAGAAAAAATGAAAAAAGAATTAATACTATTGTACCTGCTTTGCTTTATAATGTCTTGTAATTCCTCAGAAGAAATTTCAAAAGAGGTCCCTTCATCCGATGAAGTAGAACGGATGGAACACATTACAAACTCGTCATTAATCAACAATCCAATTACTGCTGATGATGGAATAGCTGTTGAAAATGCTGCAAAAATAGAATTTGAAGAAGAAGTATTTGACTTTGGTGATATTACTGAGGGAGATATAGTGGAACATATTTTCAAATTCAGGAATGCGGGTAAAAACCCATTGATAATTAATCATGCAAAAGGTAGTTGTGGCTGTACTGTACCTGAATGGCCACGTGAACCAATAATTGCCGGTGGAGAAGGACAAATAAAGGTTAAATTTAACAGTAAGGGAAAACAAGGAGAACAAGACAAGACGATTACAGTGTCAGCAAATACGATTCCCAACAAAACTACCATACGAATAGTCGGTGGAGTAGAAATTAATCCTGAAACTGAAAAAAAATCTAAAGAAGAAAAAGAAAGCCGGTCAAAAAATTCATCCGATGAATCCTAATTTACCGCTTTTTACCACAGATAAACTTTATTAAAAACTATATGAGTAATTTTTATGACTCTGCCCTTTTGAATGCAGCACAATTGGGAGATGAAAGAAAAGTTCGGTTTCTGTTAAAACAAGGTGCAGACCCGAATGCAAGCGGAACAAATTCAGGTGCATTACACGGTGCTATTATAATGGGTCATACCAAAGTGGTAGAAATTCTTCTGAAGAATGGAGCAAATCCGAATATAGCTGATAAGAATAACTTTTATCCTTTGCATCTTGCAGCGCGGAATGGTCATATAGCAATTTGTAACCGGCTTATTAAGGCCAACTCAAAAATAGAAGCAAAAACAGGAAACGGTGCTACTGCACTTCACATAGCAGCAGCATCGGGAAATTCAAAAACAGTTTATGCATTAATCATTTCAGGCTGTAACAAAGAAGCTAAGGATGATGACGGGAATACGGCCTTATCTGCAGCTTGTATACTTGGGTGTCACGGTGTCGTAAAAACTCTTATAAAAAACAATTGTGCTGTAAACAGTATTAATAATAAAGGGAACAGTTGTCTTCTACAGGCTTTATGGTCTTTGTATGAATCAAGAGTAGATGATTGGTCACATGAGGGAGAGAAAAACGGAGAGGCAAT
Source organism: uncultured Aureispira sp. (assembly GCA_905480075.1). Lineage (GTDB taxonomy): Bacteria > Bacteroidota > Bacteroidia > Chitinophagales > Saprospiraceae > Aureispira. The sequence continues at coordinate 15,451 of CAJQOX010000212.1, forward strand.
AAAATATGTATTCAATAAAGGTAGGATTTCCTTTCTCTATAATTATAAAAAATTCAGTAATCAGGAAGGTCGTTCGATGACTAAAAGTGAACAAAGAGAGATAAGTAAAATGAGTTGGTGTCCCAAGGAATACCACAGGTATTTAAATTTATTAAAAATAATACCTTTCTTAATTAAATCCGGGGCTGATATTCACAAAAAAAATAATAAAAGGATAAGCCCTATGCGCGTAGCCTGTTATAGCGGCGTAGGTGAAATTATTCATATTTTATTTAAAAACGGGGCTGAATTCGAAACAAAACCATTGGAATCAGTTACAGAAATGCATTTAGTGGCAGGTAGTGGAAGAGAAGATGGTCTCGAGACCTTTCTGAAATTAGCATCAGCAAAAGATATCAACAAAATAGATAATAAGGGCTGGACTCCTGCTCATTATCTGGCAGATACCGGAGGAAAAATCAGCATGGCCAGTATATTGATAGAACATGGCGCGGATACAAGTATTGAATCAACAAAAAAGAATAAGCAATTCCCCGAAGGAATAACTTCTGCAAGGGTTGCCCTTCACTGGAAAGATTTTGATATGGCAATAGCCTTGGATAGTCAATAATATATGTATATTGCGGGCCTGATTAAAAAACTATACTACTGAAAGTAACTAATCAATAAAATAAATTTTACACATTAAATTAATATTATGAACAACCTTTTATTTTTGTGGCAGGATGCAATAGGAGGAGTACCTGCTGAAAGTGGGACTAATCCTTTATTATGGCCTTTTATGTTAATGGCATTAATAATTTTTTACTTTTTCATAATTCGTCCGCAACAAAAAGAACAGAAGAAACAAAAAAACTTTTCAGAGAACCTCAAAAAAGGGTCTAAAGTAATAACTATAGGAGGCATGCACGGAACTATTGCTGATCTTCAGGAAACAGAAGTTTCGATAATAATTGCCCCAAAAACAGTAGTAACTTTACAAAGAAGTTCTATATCATTGGAATTAACAAATTCTGTTTATGGAGAAAGTAGCAAAACAGGAAAAGAAAAATCAAAGGTTTAACCAAAAGAAATTAATATCCTTTCTGAAATCCGACAGGACAATACTTATGATATGCATAGGTATTGCCTTTATTTTTTGGTTGATAACCAAACTTTCCTATTCATACAAAGATACTATTGCAATAAGGCTACACTACAAAATGTCAGATAAAAAGGTATTCACCTACCCTCCGGCTAATGAATTGGTAGTGGATATTGAAGGAAATGGTTGGGATTTACTTGGACATTCTTTTTCGTCGGACGAACGAGAAATTAATATTGAGGTTGCAGAAAATGAGATTAGAACAATAAGTGCCTCTTCATTAAACAGTAAATTGAGACAAATATTACCGGGTGTTAGTATTTTAAGTATCAGTCCGGAAAATTTGCAGATACAAACAGAAGATATCGCAATTAAAACTATTCCGGTAGTATTAGATCAGCAAATACAGCTTGCTCCTCTTCATCAATTTGCCGACAGTATAGTCATAAGACCTCGAACTATAGAAATTCGTGGACCTGCTTCAATAATACGGAATATACATGAGTGGAAAACAAATGTATATATGCCCGACAAAAAGATTAGCAAGAACATAGATGTTGAACTTAGATTAAGTGCGCATCCTAACAGTAATATTATCTGTTCTACAAATAAGATAAGATACCAGGCAGCAATAGAAGAAATTACAGAAAAACAGATAGAAGTTCCTGTCAAAATACTCAATGCTCCTGATAGTTTGTTATTGGTAATATTACCAAAAAAAGTAAAGGTATCCTGCCGTGTAGGACTCAGTGATTATCAGTCTTTAGACAGCAAAGATTTCAGTGCAATAGTAGATTTTAAAGGAATTAATCTTGACGGTCAAAATTCAATAAGAATAATAATAGATAAACAGCCTGAATTTGTACGTCAGCTTACCTTTTTACCAAAGAAGGCCACTTTTATAATACGCAGTATTAAAGATCTTTAGCATTCAGAAATTAAAAGAGAACTGACAATTAAAACAAAAATACAATCCCTGTCATTCCATAGAGTTTTCATTATTTTTATCCCAATCAATAATAGCAACCAACAATCCCTGCATAGCAAGTCCACTGTTTTTCCACCAATCTACTGAAGAAACATGGTGAAAGACAAATTTTTCATTTTTCAGAAACTCGATTCTGTCAACAGACAATTGAAAATCATTATTAGACTGCCTATTGATGCCACTATCACAAACAATAACAAAAGAAGACTGATTGCTGCCAATAGGTTTTATGAGGATGTCGTAAATGACGCCCATCATAGAAACATTATATTGAATTCTTTCTTCATTGATAAAATCGGAAAGGTAAAGTGCCAATGCAGATTGAAAGGCATTAGGTTGTTCAGTACTTTTATTATTGAATTTTGTATACTTTTCAGACAAAAGAACAGGTTCAAGAACATGATATTTACAGGAATTTTGTTTTAACATCCCTTGCAGTAGATTGTCAGCAATTGCTGTGCTGTCACTATCAGGACGGCCCAAAAAGAAGTATTGATTTGCAAGTTGGAGTAGATTCCTACCTGATTCCTCTGACAGATCCTGTGCATTATCTATAACAAGGAGGTCAAAAGAAATAATACCAAGATCAATAAGTTGCAAAGCCATATCAGTACTTGCGAAGACTACAGGAAAGAATTCACTGAGTTGATCCTTTCCCAACCAATTAAGAATCTCAATAATATTTTTATTGTTAAAAACTTTAGACACCTTCGACAAAGAAACCGCTTTTTCTTTTTTAATTCTTTTCATTTGAATCGACTGACGTTCAGCGGCAATAAAATCAGCCCGAAGGCAAAGTAATTTCCTTAAATCAATCAATGAACTGATACAAGATTCAAATTTACTTTGTAATACATTGGCAGATTGAGGCAAGTTTTCGGCATAAGTTTTTGTAAGAACCTGATGATAAAACCAGCTGTTAAAACCTGAAAGCCAATCTTGAGTATCGGATGTAACGAGTGCTTTCACTACCTTTTGTGTATTAACATTAAGCTTGTTCCATGATTTTTTCCAATTGATAAAATCATCAATATCTCTCCATGATCTTTCGAGAAGATTAAATTTCATTAACAAATCATACAAAAAGGTTTCCTTGTCAGGCAGCTCATTATCAGAGAGAGAAATAGACTTGGATAAGATTTTATCATCATTAAGTTGTTTGATCATTTTGAGGGTGGCCTCCTGCAGGATATCATGATCGTGTTTCAGTAAATCATTAAAATCATTATCAGAGAAGAGGGTCCTGGATTTTTCAATTACCAGATTCGGAATAGTAGCAGCCCACGAATTAAGATCACCTTTATAGTCTTTCAGTTTTTCAACAATATCAACCATTTTAGATTCATCATTAAAATCAGGGAATTGCAGATTGAAAAAGGTAGCCTCAGAAACATAATTTTTTAAATCGGAAAGATCATTAAGCAGTTCTTTTTTAGCAATTCTGACCTCTTTAAATTTTTTGGAAAAAACGGAGAGTAATTTAAGTTTAGCATCCTGAAAACCGCTTTTTTTATCAAAAGAATCTCCAAACATTGCAATATATAATGTCAGGTCTTCAATAATATTATTGATGCTGTTATTAACCTTGGTGCTAAAGTCTGAAAATTTATGTTTGTGAAACTCCGCGTATTCCCCTTTAAAAGTTAAGAGGCTGTGATAAAGGGAATTAATTTTGTGTCGGTAAAGATTGATACCTATTTTAGCATCCTCCCTTGTAGTTTCTACAGAACTATCAGCATCAAAAAAACGGTTGTTAAGAATATTGAGCGGATGATCCAGGGAGTTAATTTTTTGATAAAGTACAAAATGTTCTCCGAGTTCACGATGGATAATGTAATGTTCTTTTGATGAAAAATCAAAGTCATCAAGTGGCAGGAATTTTTTGAGAATATGCTTATCCGTTTTATGATGTTGATTGAGAAAATGCCCCATTAGTTCTGTCCAGTTCCAACCGTTAACAGAAGAAATATGAAAGGCCTCGTATTGCATTTCCAGGATCTTCTTCAATTTATTGAAAGTAGTAATTTGCCTTTTATAGGAATTGCTGTCAGGAGACTTCGTTTTTTTAATTCTCAATGGCAATTTTTCGAGAAATTCTACTATTTTATGTTGATCGGGAACACCATCAGAAAGATCCAGAATACCCATGTCGATGATTCCTGATTGCTGAATTTTATTATGAAGATCCACAAAGGAAGATTTATTCGAAGAGACAATGATAACAGAACCATTTTCAGCAATCAGTGAAGGTAAAGCAGAGGCAATAGCATGTGTTTTTCCTGCGCCTGATAAACCTTCACAAATCAGATGGTGCCCATTAAAAAGATCAGTCAATAATTTATTTTGACCGGCATCAGAAGGAAGAGCCGGAATTTTGGTATTCCAACTATTTCGAACTCCCTTATTCTCTGTTTCTTCTTCCTTTTCATTCTCCTGAGGAACAAAGGGCTCAAAAGCTCCTAAGATTAAGCCATTAATTATTGTATTATTGATATTCGGACCGGGTTCAGGACAATTTTGCAGAGTAGAAGAAGGGGTGAAAGAAAAATTTAATAAATCGGATAAACGGGAACATGTTTCATTAATTACGGTTTTATTTACAGTTTCAATTAATCCGATCTGTTCTTCCCAATTCAGGTTATATTTATTCTTAATATACTTTTTCAGTACAGGGTTCAGGTAAGCATTTTTATCATTAAGTGGAGTAAGAAGCCACATTCTGTTAATATCAGGGACTAAAGAGAGGTCAATTTTCCAAATAAATAAAGGAGCAGCAACAGAGTTGCCGGATTCATCTTCAATTAAAACCATAGGATAGCCCAAAGAGAGGCTTTCTTTATAATTTAGAAAATGCTCAAAAGTAATCTGCAGTCTTCTTAATTTTCCTACCTGACTGGGAATTTCACCTTTTTTGATGGCCAAAGGAATATTAAAAGAAATTTCAGGATTATCACTCATGAGTACATCAAGAACCTTCTCTGCAATCTGATCACCTACATGGTTTAGCAAGGTAAAATCAAGGAAATGATCATTAAGAGGGAGTATAGATAAATAAGAAGAAGCATTAGAATATATTCCCGGGTCAGAGAGTTCTGTTTTATTATACATACAAATCAGTTAGATAATTGAATAAAATAAAAGTAAGCAATTGTAAGGTCATCCACAAATTTTAATGAACAATAAGGTGGGTTACAGGACAAAAAAAACCTGGATAGTAATTGAATACATATCCTCTTGATAAAGGAGCTTTTCGATGAAAGTCTATGGCCTGTGTTGTTCTTTGGAATTCCCGGACTTTTTATTTATATTGGATTTGATCAAGCTTAAAAATGAGCAACTTCTGATTTTGCAACTATAAAAGCCCTATTGTAATTATGCAAATTAAAAACTTCTCACTTCATTTTATATGTCTGATACTAATACTGCATCTAACAGAAGGGTATTCACAAGGAAAGCTACTGACAAACAAGCAACTTTCAGAGGCACCTTGGTACTATGACCTGTCATCTGCGAATAAAAATCCTGAAGAAGTATATAACTTGTCAATTACCTGGGAAAAGTTAGAAGAATTTCCTGAAGGGATTTTCAAATTCATCAATCTTCAGCATTTAGACCTTATGGATAATAATATAAGAACTATACCTGCAGAGATAATGAAACTCAAAAACCTGCAGATTTTATTTTTATCCAACAACAAACTAAGTTCTCTGCCTGAAGAAATGAAAAATCTTGAGAATCTGGAAGTACTTCATCTTGAAAGAAACAGGCTGAAGGAGGTACCTGATTGGATAAGAAATATACCAAAACTAAAGAAAGTTGGATTACGTGACAATAAAATATCTGCCGAGGGTATTGAAAAAATAAAAAAGAAGTATCCGCAAATTGAAATAAATAATTAGTAATAAAATCTACTCTTCTGTTTTACCCTTAGATTTAATTTTTTTATTTCTATCAGGGAAATCTGACTCTTCAGGCATATCTGAATCATCTTTATTCTCCGTAATAATCTTTAAATTTGAATCTGAGCTATCCGCAGGGAGGCTGATAATTAAAGAATCTTTTTGACCCTGAAAAAACAGATTGTTTTCAGCAGTCGAAATTGTTACTGCCGTATCGGAAGCAAGAAGCGTTTGGTCGTAATTAATGATTTCATCTTTAGATTTAATACGTAAGGAATCAAGCCATCTGAAACCATCAAGCCTGAGCGATTTGTGGTTGACCTGATACATAGGATAAAGCACCGCTGCAGGCTTCCCCTCAAATCTTATTCGGTTGACCGCATTATCTTTAAAATACAATAACATATTATTACAGTCAACATCATTAACCCCCATATACAAATCATTATCATCCACAGCATAATAAACTGTTTCCCCGTTCAGAAAAACAGACATAGTATGGATATCGCCATCGACAAAATCTGAGGTTACATCCTTTCCTTTTACCTGATTGAAATATTGCTGATCATTGGTATTCAGAATAAAAGAATTGTTAAAAAGTAAAACCTGGCTGATCACAGAATTTTTCATAGCAACATGAATAGTATCCGCAGTAAACTGTGTGCCGTCCACCCAAAGGATAGGATTAATAAAAAACCGGAAAGTAGAATCCGGGCCATCATAAAAAAGTGAATCGCAGAGAACCTGAAGGTCCGATTTAAAAACTTTTACATTATTATATGCTTTCAGGTTACGGATATCAAGGTCGGAGGTATCGGGGAAAGAGAGCAAAGTATCTGCCCTTAGCCACATTGTGTCCCTATCAATAAGAGTAGAAAGTACAGGATTTTGATCGGCGAGTAAATATTGGGTCGAATCATTATAATCAGCCCGGCCGCAGGTGATTTGTATATCGGCAGAGGTGTCCTGCCAAACAACATGTCCTCTTGCCAATCCATTCTTGGATTCACTACTGTAATCAAGGCTGTCACAAAAAATAATCTGACTACCCTGCCCTACTCGTACATTCTCTCTGAAAATCATTGTTTTCGTGAGTGCATCATAGGTAGAAAATCCGGCATCAATAGTTTGATTCTCTACAGAGTCCCTTCCTGTAAATTTGGGATTCCCATAAAAATAATATTGTTCTGTTTTATTATCGATAAAAATTGTATCGGCGTATACTTCCTGTTTCTCATTTTGATAATAGGCATTTCCAATAAGAAAATAAATATCTTTATTACCGTCATAGATTATAGTATCTCCTTTAGCTATTTCCTGTTTACCTTCTTCATAATTTTCAAAGGAAGCATTTTTGTATAATTCTGCATAATTTCTTTGAGAGTCATAGTATCCATCCTCACAATAGACCATTTTATTCTCATTATAAACTTTGGTCGGTCCAATAAAAAAGGCCATTTCAGTTTGCGTATTAAAGTCGAGAGAATCTGCAGTAAGTTTGTAATTAGGATTGTTTATTCTGACGGAATCCACAAAATGAGCTATATTTGTATTCAGATTATAGCTGCCTTCTTTGCTTATCATAGTGGTAGAATCACTTTGAATGATCGATTCCACCGGAAAGGTGGCTATACGCGAATTGAGGTCATAATTTAACTTGTCAGTGAACAGCGTCATGCTTGTATCTTTGAGGACAACATTCTGCCTTAAAACAGCCAACCTTGAAAGACCATCGTAATTTAAAGAATCTGAAAATACCCGGATTGAATCATCCTGTAACATCTGCACATTATCGTAGGCCTTGATTTGTTTGTTTGGCAAAATAAAGCCAAGGTCGCACCAAAGGTGCATTTCTTTTTGCTTCAGATGTACATCTCCTATCAAATCCCTGAAAATTCCTTCAGGAGTGGTCCGTTCTTTAAAGGTAGTAATATGTAGTATCTGAATTCTGGAACTATCAAGCACCGTAGAATCCTGAGGTGGTCTATCCGGGAATTGGGCAACAATTATAGAATTGCACAAAAAGAAGAAGATAATAATATAAAAAAAACGGAGAGCAGTCATTAATAAATTTTGAATTTGAAAATAGGAGTTTTAAATTATGACTAGTCACTATAAGTTAGCGGGAACAATCAGATTATTTTAAATTTTAAATATAAAAACAAATTTAAACAAAATTCAAACAAAACAATATACACATAAGCGCTTTAGGATAGAATTAACCACTGAAATAAAAAAAAAGGTTTTAGGAAAACAACAAAGCAAAATTAAAAGAAAGAGGAGGTAATGAAAACTTTAACCAATTTTAACATTGAATATCACACCATATTATGAACTAATACACATCTGATAATTGTAAACTCCCTTGATCGGAAAACAATTCTATTCATTCATAAAATCAGAAGTTATGTATTACAGAAAAACAGCCTTGTTATTTCTAATAGCAGGAAGCATTAGCCTGAGCGGATATTTTTATTCAAATCCCAGTGGCAAAAAATCAAAAAAAATTATCGGTAAATGTTGTACTAAAACTAAATGCAACAAGAAAAAAAGGGCAAAATTGATAAAAACTAATCAGCCTGTAGCAAAAGCCTGTGTATTTAAAACCTTGTTCAAAGAAGAATCTTCAGAAGGTTATCTTAACTACAAGACCCCTGAAAACGTAAAGTCTTCAATAGATAACGGACTGGAGTGGATAGTAAAGGCACAGCAAAGTAATGGTGGATGGGGTGCAGGTTTAGGATCGATGCAACATGTAAGAGATCCTCATGCTGTGAAAGCTGACCCTGCTACAACCTCAATGACCGGAATGGCACTGTTGCGTTGTGGGTCTACCCTGAGTGGTGGTAAACATTCTGCCGCTCTAATAAAAGCTACCAAATTCCTCCTGAATGAGATAGAAGAAACAAAGAATTATACTTATATAACAAAGAACAGAGGTACACAGATACAAAACAAATTAGGACAGAATATTGATGCCGTTATTACCGCACAGTTTTTATCAAACTTACTCAGCAGAACTGATGAGAAGCATCAAATTATTCCCAGTTTAAGAGAAGCGCTCGATATTTGTGTTAAAAAAATTCAAAATACACAGGATGCAAGGGGTCGGACTTCAGGCGGAAGCTGGGCAGGTGTGTTGCAATCCTCTATGGCAAACGCTGCACTCGAAGCAGCAGAGGTAAACGGCGCTGTAGTTGACAGTGTACAACTGGAGAAAGCAAGAGATTATCAGGTATCAAATTATGACTCCAAAACAGGTACCACCAATACATCAGACGGTGCAGGTATAATGTTGTATTCTATGTCAGGTTCAGTAAGAAGTTCTGCAAAACGTGCAAGAAAAGTGCGTGAAGAAGTAGCGGGGGCAATTAAATCCGGAAAGATTGAAAAAGACGCTGAAATCAGCCCTTCTACCTTGCAGAAAATTGGATACAGTGAAGATGAAGCCCTTAAATATAATACTTCTTACAAAGTGTACGAATCGGCAAAAAAGAAGGCTCAAACAACAAAAGTTATGAATGGCTTCGGAAATAACGGTGGAGAAGAATTTATAAGTTTTTTGCAAACAGGGGAATCACTTGTTGTAAATAATGATGATAGCTGGAATAAATGGTATGATAATGTCTCCGCAAAAATGCTGGTTATACAAAATGCTAACGGAAGCTGGAATGGACATCATTGTATTACTAGCCCTGCTTTTTGTACTGCCTCCTGTTTATTGATACTTTCAATTAATAATGATGCTAAAATCCTCAAAACTATGGGTTCAGAAAAAGTAAAGAAATAAAATACTTTTCAAAATGTAAATACATAATTATTAATTTATTAAATGTTGTATAATCAAGCTGTGTTTCTTAGGGAAATGCAGCTTGTTTTTGTAAATTACATTTGGTTATTACATATTCCCGAACAATTATCAAAAACACCCTTGATGAATAAATCTGACATTAAAAAACAATTGGAAAGAACACGGCACAGTACGCTTCAGTTTTTTGAACTTCCCCCGGATGATCTACAAAAGCGGTATGCTCCGGAAAAATGGACCGTACAGCAAATTTTACATCATCTTACAGATTCAGAAACTGTATTATACGAACGGATTAAACGAATAATCAGCGGACCTGTTCAGGTATTGTGGACTTTTGATCAGGACAAATGGTGTGAGGGTTTACATTATCAAAAATTTCCTTTGGATATTAATAAAGATATTTTCAAATCTATCCGCAGGTCTGTCATTTACTTATTAGACCAACATTACGACAACAAAAAACAAAAGACTTTTATACACAGCAAAGCCGGCAAAAGAAACCTGGGAGAGGAATTTCAAAAAATTGGCTGGCATAACGAACATCATTTAAATCATATTCGTCAGGCATTAAAATACGGATAAAATAACTTTAAAAAAATGAATTCAGATAAAAAACTGGCAGTACTTATAGATGGTGACAATATTCCTTCCGCCTATGTCAAAGAGATGATGGAAGAAATCACCAAATACGGTAACCCTACTATCAAACGTATATACGGAGACTGGACAAAACCACACCTGAAAAAGTGGAAGAACCTCTTATTGACCAATGCAATTACTCCAATTCAGCAATATGCCTATACTACTGGTAAAAATGCAACGGATTCTGCTATGATTATTGATGCTATGGATATTTTATACAGTGCTAAGGTGGATGGCTTCTGTCTTGTATCGAGCGATAGTGACTTTACCCGTTTAGCCACCCGATTGAGGGAGGCCGGAATGAATGTGATCGGAATTGGAGAACGTAAAACTCCTGAACCATTTATTGTTGCTTGTGACCGGTTTATATATGTGGAAATATTGAAACCAAAAACAACAGAAAATGACAAATCGAATAAATCGGAGTCGATTAACGATAGCCCGGCGAAAGATGAGTTTGAAAAAATTACAAAAAAAGTTATCAGATTAATAGCTAACAGCATTCAGGATGAAGCAGATGATGACGGATGGGCCTTTTTAGGAGATGTGGGGTCGCTGATACAGAAAAAACAACCTAATTTCGATTCAAGAAATTATGGTTTTCAGAAACTGACTCCGCTGATTAAATCAATAAATAAATTTGAAATTGATCAGAGAGAATCGGGACGCAGTAAACGATCTAAGCTGATATATGTTCGTGTAAAAGGATAGTTTTTAAGGAAATAGCAGCATGGTTCATGATAGGAAGTCCCTCCACTGTTTAGGGTACTCTTAGCTTTACAAAATAAAAATTCGAGGTTTAAGGCATTAAAAAAAGTGTATGCTGCTTAACAACATACACTTTTTTGAATTTACTGTGTGCTTATTAATTATTGCACTTATTTTTTTCCAATAATTTCCAGTAATTCCAGATCAAATATAAGAACTGATCCACCAGGAATTTTAGGTCCTGAACCCCTCATTCCATATGCAAGTTCCTGTGGGATATAAAAACGGTACTTTGCCCCTACAGACATCAATTGCAATCCTTCTATCCACCCCGGAATCACTTGTGTAACTCCAAAGGTTGCAGGTTCTCCACGATCAACTGAACTATCGAAAATAGTACCGTCAATAAGTGTTCCGTGATAATGCGTTTTAACCTGATCTTCAGAACTGGGTTTTGGACCGTTACCTGCCGTAATAACTTCGTATTGAAGACCGCTTTCAGTAGTGATGACACCATCCCTTTCTTTATTTTCAGCAAGGAATTTTACCCCTTGTTCGATAGCTATTGCAGCAGCGGCTTGTTGCTTGGCCTCCATTTTAACTCTGTATTTTTCACTAAGAGGGTCGAAATAAGCTTTAAGGATAGAATCCAT
>CAJQOX010000213.1 GCA_905480075.1 uncultured Aureispira sp.
GGTATAGTTTTCGAAAGGGAATTCTATAGCAAAAACGCTTCATATATTAAACTCTATTTTAAAGACTTTGACCTTGGCCCGGGTGATTACATCAGGATAGAAGGAAAAAATACTGGTAATTCTATTATTTATGCAGATAAGGGCAAAATAATTGATGAAAACCAAACAATGATAAGTGATTTTTGGTCCCAAATTATTTTCGATGAACGTGTAGTGGTTCAGCTACATGTAACTAACCCTTCTTCCAATTACGGATTCGAAATTGAAAAGGTTGCCTATGGATATCCTGAGGCTTACATTCAACAAATGTTGCAAACTAAGTCTATTTGCGGAAATGACGATAAGGAACAAATTATCTGTTATAATGGTACGTCTATGTACAACAAAGGCCAAGCAGTATGTCGTTTGGTTATTGGTGGCGGAGGCCTTTGTACCGGATGGTTATTGGGCTGCGACGGACATGTTATGACTAATAACCATTGTATTGGTAGTGCTGCGGATGCCAACAATACCGATTTTGTATTCAATTATGAAACTACTAATTGTACCGGAACTTCTAATGCGGCGGCACAAACAGTTGCTTCTTCATCTACTCTTGTCAAAACAAACACATCACTGGACTATACGCTTGTGCAGCTACCTACAAACCCCACTGCCACCTATGGCTATTTAAGTTTGAGCTCGGTAGCACCGCTGGTTAACGATCGTATTTATATACCACAACATCCCGGAGGTCGTCGTAAAGAAATAGCGGTTGTCACTGATCAAGGGGCTAATGCCGGAGGGTTTGCTCAAATAAATACTATTACCGCTACAGGCTGTCGTTATTATTGCGATACCGAAGGGGGGAGTTCTGGTTCTCCGGTAATTAATTATAATACTAACTTGGTCGTTGCTATTCATAATACCGGTGGATGTACCAATGGTTCGTCCGGAAGAAGTGATCAATTGATTGCAGCAATTGGTACAGATATGCCCAACTGTGGTATCGATAGTAGTGGTTCTGTTGTAACTCCCTGTAATAATACTGTCAATAGCTTTCCCTATTCAGAGAGTTTTGAAAATACCCTTGGGTTATGGACTAATGAAACAACAGATGATACCGACTGGACTTCATTAGCGGGGGCAACGCCTTCTAATAATACAGGCCCTACAACGGCTAATGATGGTACTTATTATGCTTATGTAGAGGCTTCTAATCCTAATAATCCCTCTAAATCTGCCATTTTAACCGGGCCTTGTTTTGACTTTTCTTCCCTTAATTATCCTGAAATAATTTTCGACTACCATATGTATGGTGCTAATATGGGCACTTTAACGCTTCAAATCAGTACAGATGGATTGTCGTGGGTAGACCTATGGGCAAAAAGTGGGGATCAGGGAAATGTCTGGATAAGCGATACAGTCGATTTATCAGCTTATGCAAATAGTACTGAATTGCGGGTTCGTTTTTATGGTTTAACAGGGGCAAATTTTGAGTCAGATATGGCAATTGATGCCCTGTCAGTTCAGGAGGGTACCTTTAGTTGTAATACCGTAAGTACCTTTCCTTATGTAGAAAGCTTTGAAAATACTTTTGGTCTTTGGGAACAAGGGATCAACGATAATTTTGACTGGACTCTTTTCACTGGTGGTACTCCCTCGCCGAATACAGGTCCTCTTGCTGCTTCTGATGGCAACTACTATACTTATATAGAAGCCTCTAGCCCTAATTTCCCTAATTTGGTAGCCAATTTGGTGAGTCCTTGTTTCGATTTATCAAGCTTGGCCTTTCCTCAGCTGAATTTTGATTATCATATGTTTGGTGCCGATATGGGTACTCTTAATCTGGATGTAAGTATTGGTGGGGGGCCTTGGACCACAATCTGGACTCGTAATGGTAGTTTGGGTGATGTATGGAATACTGCTGTTATTGATTTATCGCCTTATGCCAATGCTTCTGATTTAAGATTTCGTTTTAATGGTATTACCGGTACAGGTTTTAACAGTGACTTTGCTATCGATGCTTTAGGGATACAGTCAGACCTGTTGAATTGTTCAAATACGATCAATAATTTCCCTTATAATGAAAGTTTTGAAAATACGCTGGGCCTTTGGTCACAGGAAACATTGGACGATTTTGACTGGACCGTACAGACTGGGGCAACTCCATCGAATGGTACAGGTCCTGCCGCTGCTAATAATGGTAATTACTATCTTTTTACAGAAGCATCCGATCCTAACTACCCTGATAAAAATAGCATCATTAATAGTCCCTGTTTTAATATTATCGGTCTTGCTAATCCGACCTTAAGCTTCGATTATCATATGTTTGGTACCGACGTTGGTACCTTAAGTCTACAAGCAAGAACAAGCAGTACGACTTGGACAACTTTGTGGACACTAAGTGGTGATCAGGGAGACGTTTGGACCAATGTGATTGTCGACTTGAGTGCCTATGCTAATGCTAATGATTTGGCATTCCGATTTAATGCTTTGACTGATGGTTGGAGTTCTGACCTGTCTATTGACGCTTTTTCTGTCTATTCCGACGTTTGTATTGCCGTTAGTGGTACTGATGTAAGAACTGCTTGTGGGCCTCTAACCTGGATAGATGGTAATGTATATAGTAGCAATAATAATACAGCTGTCGATACTCTTTTTGGCGCCTCCTCATCCGGCTGCGATTCTATTGTATCTCTTGACCTGACAATAAATAGCCCCACAAATGGTACTGATATTCAATCGGCCTGTGGAAGTTATACCTGGATAGATGGGAATACCTATAACAGTAATAATAATACTGCTACCTATACCCTCAATGCTGGGGCATTCAATGGTTGTGATTCCACTGTTGCACTGAACCTGACCTTAAATTCTTTATCTAATAGTGTTGACATTCAATCTGCCTGTAACAGCTACACCTGGATAGATGGGAATACCTACACAAGTAGTAATAACAATGCGACGTATACCTTCAATGGCGGGGCATTTAATGGTTGCGATTCGGTAGTTTCCCTCAACTTGATGATCGATAATATCGATTTATCTGTTACTCAAAATGGATTTAGTTTTAGCGCCAATCAAGCCGGAGGTACTTATCAGTGGCTAGATTGTAATAATAATTTTATGGCAATCAATGGAGCTACCAATCAAAGCTATAATGCTACTGCAAATGGTCTTTATGCTGTAATTGTAAATAATGGTTCCTGTATGGATACTTCTGCCTGTTTTGCAGTTGCCGGTTTGAATATCTCTTCGATTCAACCTAACAGTATAAAAGTAATACCGAATCCAAATGATGGAAGATTTAAGATTGATTTTGGTACGCTCAGAGGAGTTTCAATACGTCTTATAAATATTAATGGTCAAGTCATTCTCCAAGCACATAATATACAAAAGCAACTACACGAGATTGATATTCACGATGTGGCGGCTGGAGTTTATACCCTTGAGGTTCAGCAAAATAAAAATATTACTCATTTGAAAATTGTTAAGTTTTAGTAAGTTAACACTAATACAAATTAACAGCGTCTCTTGTATCCGGAGATGCTGTTTATTTTTATTATGACTCTTTTCAAAAGTTCTTATAAAAAAAAATTAGTTTTTACCACTTATTTTTGTTCAGAAATGATAAATAAAATGACAATTTTTTTCTACCTTTTTTTGTAGTAAATTTTAAACTTTTTTTAGTTTATAATGTATAATGATTGTAAATTATCTAATTATTGAATTTGTTTTGACATGGCAACTTTACGTTATTTTTGTTTATTAATGCTCATGTTTGGTCTACTTAGCGTATACCCTAAAAGTCCTTCTCTTTCTAATTCTAAACAGTTGGATGTTAAGGTTACAGGCCTGCGTAGCTCTAAAGGTTCTTTGCTTATTGGTTTGTACAAAGACCCTGCATCTTTCTCCGATAGAACTCCTTATCTAAGCAAAAAAATTGCGAAGACTCATTTGAAGGATGGTGTTATGAATTTCAATTTAATTTTACCTGCCGGCACGTATGGTGTCACTCTTTTAGATGATGAAAATGGGAATGGTAAATGTGATTATGGTTTTTTTCTGCCCAAAGAGGGATTCGGTTTCTCCGACTATTATCACCGGGGATTAAGTTCACCTAAATTTGACGATTTTGATTTTCAATTATCAAAAGACAAACAATCAGTACTCGTTAAGGTAAAATATATGTGACAATTAATATATTTAAATCATTGAAATTCAACAAAGTAATTAGTTTACTCTCTGTATCAACTATTGTCTTTTTGATGGCATTGTTTTCACAGTTTTCTACCCTTCATTACCTTTTATGAATTATCAATCCTTCATTTTGTCTCTTCTTTTTATACAAATTGAAATCAATTAAGATGTTAAAAATTGCTTTTTCGCCTGTATATCAATATCAATTGCCACCCGGACATCGCTTTCCGATGATAAAATATGAATTAATTCCTGCACAGTTACTTCGGCAAGGAATCATCGAGACTAATCAGTTTTTTGAGCCTGCCCTTTTGCCAGAACAATGGATACTCAGAACCCACTGTCCAAGGTATTGGGAACAATTAAAAACACAAACTCTTCCAGGTAAAATTGCCCGGGCGATTGGTTTTCCACTTTCAGAGGCTTTACTACACCGTGGAAGAGTGATAAGTCAGGGTACGATTGACTGCGCCTTGTTTGCACTAAAATACGGAGTAGCAATGAATGTTGCCGGCGGTACTCATCATGCATATAAAGATAGTGGAGGAGGGTTCTGTGTACTTAACGATATAGCGATTGCTTCAAATTATTTATTAGATAATCAGTTGGTAAAGCAAATTTTAGTTGTTGATTTAGATGTACATCAAGGTAATGGTACTGCCCGTATATTCAGAGATGATGACAGAGTTTTTACTTTTTCGATGCATGGTGACAAAAATTATCCATTGCGCAAAGAAAAATCGGATTGCGATGTCCCGCTAGAGGATAATATTCAAGATGAACCCTATTTGTCCTTATTAGAAATGCAACTCAATAAATTATCTGAAATTCTAAAACCTGAAATGGTCTTCTATCTTTCGGGTGTTGATGTTTTAGCCTCTGATAGATTAGGGCGTTTATCATTAAGTTTAGATGGGTGTAAAGCAAGAGACCGAATGGTTTTTGAATGGTGTAAATCCCATGAATATCCTGTAGCTGTCAGTATGGGGGGAGGATACTCTAAGTCTTTGGCCAATATTATAGACGCTCATTGCAACACCTTTCAGACAGCTATGGAAGTGTATGATTTCTAATTTTTCAGCCTTCCTTTTAATGTAAATATTTGCTTATTACATCCGTCTGTAGACAAATACATGAAATAATTGTAGAACAATCTTTTATAGTATTTTATTCGGTTTAAGCCCAAAAGTTTTTTTTTATATTAAAATTTGGTTTAAGCGTAAAAGAAGATATTCTACAATGGGTTCTGCTACCCAAGTGAAATGTAATTTTATTTTTTTAATAAACTTGCTGTGTAACTTTTTGTCTACCTTTTAGTTGCAATTCCATGTGTGTTATGCTGTTTTTAAACCATTTTAGAGCCCGGATACGAACGTAATTTTGGAGGGGCTTTCAATTTTTCCATTGGTTCGAATATTTTCTATCATACGATGATAAGTGATATTAAAGGATTTAATTTCATTAGATGCTTTCTCGATTAAAGTTTTTTTCATAACTTAGGTTAATGAATTATTAAATGTATTAAGTTCTTTAATACAGCAATTTTTTTATTTAGTTAACTTTTGGTTTTGTACCTCAATACCTAAACTGTCTATCCGCTCAGAACAGGCGCAACGCGTTAAGGAAAAAATCAGGTGTGCCAAAAAGCTGTAGACATCCTCTAAGCTCTATGAAGGAAAACTTCCCCTACAGTTTAACGAATGGGGTGCTGATTTTTGTTTTTAATTTGTATATTTGTTGATACTAATTGTAAATATAGAAATAACTATCTCTCTCTACTCAACGAACTAACTATCTGACTCTACTTAAAGTAGCAATTAATAAACAAATATGGATAGAATTGATGTTTTAGGGGATTCAAATAAAAGATTTGATCTCTTCACAAAGGAACTATTAGCAGAAACTAATGATTCCGAACTTCAGGAAATTGTTAAAAAGGCGGCAGAAGAGCTTGATAGCCCTATCGCCTTGGTTAGTCTTGTACTGGACCAGGTTCAATTTTTTAAAGCGCATGTAGGTTTACCACCGGTTCTTGCTTCCGCAAGAGGAACTCATCGTGACGTTTCATTTTGTCAATTTGTAGTTAGAGATGGAGTCACTTTTGAAGTGAGTGATGCTGCTAATGATCCTCGAATACCACAACATGTTGTCAAAGAGTATAATATTCAAGCATATTTAGGTGTTCCGATTATGGTTGAAGAAAATGTGATGGGGTCACTTTGTGTCCTTGACACTAAAAAAAGAGGTTTTTCCAAAGAAGAACATTCCAGACTGAAAAAACTGGCTGAGCTTGTAAATGAACGACTTGGTGCAATGACAAGAAATAGAAGGCAGTCCCGATTAGATCTTACTGAGGCAACCTTAAAACCGGCATTTTCCGAGTTGTCCAGCTCCTTAAAATCTATTCAGGATTTCATAAAATTAGACTATTTGGCAAAAACCAGTATTAAAACTTTTCTAAATCATTCTAACTATTTATTTTCAGACAAATCACAATATTCTGAAGCGATAAGACTGGCATTTGAAGCCGCTAAAAAAGCGCACCAATTGAGTAATGATCTTCTTTTCGAGATTGAATTAGCAATGAATGATGGTTTAGATTGCTTAAATGCACTCGAACAAATTGTTATGAATATTGAATCAACCAAGCTGTCTGAAATAGTTATTTCAGCTCAGGATCTTTCCAGAAATGCCACAAAATTAATAGGTGGTTTTCCTTTGCCTGATTTCAAATCAGACCCTAAGATTTATACTAAAGGAAATCTCGCTATCGCTATAATTACAAATTGTCTATTGATAATCTCCTCAGAACTCGGTAAGTCAGAATCCAGCAATGGAATTAGTCTTGAAACTAACGAACACGATGAATTTATTGATTTACTCTTTTCAGCAGAAAACCTCTCCAAGGTGTCGGCACAAAAGATTATAACTGATTTAAATAAATTAATTGGTCTTGAACATCCAACTATTAGAGTTGATTTGATAGATGAAAAGATAAAATTGCAATTTATGACTATCAACAAAAAAGCGCCGCGTAAAGATTAAATTACATTATTATCCAGTTTTTTTTAAAACTCCAGGGCAAAAAAAATGCCTCATTCGGCAGTAGCGAATCAGACATTTTATCAACAGAGCTTTCTTTACTTTTTTAGTAGCTATATTGTTATAAGAAATTCTGTTTAATGACCAATATACTTAAAAGTTGATCCTTTTAACTGCACGTAATTTAAACAGAAAGTAAAATTTATTAATTTTCAGCAGTTTCTTCCCTCACCTCATCAGGGGGTGTTTCTTTTACCTGAACCATAAGCACATGGTCGACTAGAGAAATTTTACGTGCAGCTTCAACAGGTTCATCTAGTATTGAGTTGCCTTCAAGAACAAATCCTTCATTACTTTCATCAATTGCAAATTGTTCAACGATAGACAATTCATAAGATTCCATCAATCCATTGAGATTATCATCGCCTGTAATCGAGAATTTACCGGTTTTAAATACTTCAGCCCAGGGGGCATCCGCTTCATAAAGTACTACTAATGAAATTTGTTTGCCGGCTAGTTCTGCTAATTTATTGATATCGACTTCTGTAGTTCCGTTTTCAAAAGTTGCAAGACTTTTATAAAAATAAGCTTTAGATTCTACCTTTGCTACATGAGACCTGGTAAATATTTCATTGCTTTCAATAACAATATCCTGCCCAAGGGCTTCATTTTCTTTTTGATTATTACATGAAATGGTCAGGACAGCCATTAATACAATTAAAGAAAAGGATAAAAGATAATTAAATTTTTTCATTGGAATTTTTTTGGTGATGTAATTGTATCAATTGTGTTTAATGCGATTTCAGATGAAACACTTTTGATAACATAACTTTGAAAGGGAGATTAAGCATATTGCAAAAAACCATTATTTCTGATGAATAATGGCTTTTTGGTGTTCAGTTGTTAACGGTATGTCTAATTATTCTCGGCTGTTTCAAGTACCTCTTCAACAGGGGGAACTTCTTTCAGTTGAACCATAAATACATTATCAACCAAAGAAAGTTCACGTGCTGCCTCAAGAGGATTGTCTAGATTATTCAAAGGTTCAAGTACAAAACCTTCATTCTCTTCATCTATGTCAAATTGATTAACTATCTCTAATTCGTAGGATTCCATCAAACTATTAAGGGTTTCATTGCCGGTGGTAGTATATCTACCTGAACTAAAAACTTCTGCCCAAGGTGCCGACGCTTCGTACAAAACAACAAAATTAACTTCTTTTCCCTCAAGGTCTGCCAAATCATCAAGGCTCATTTTTGAAGCACCCTCCTCAAAAGAAGCAAGACTTTTAAAATAAAATGCTTTAGACTGAACTTTAGTCGTAACTCCACGGGTACTAATTTCTGTAGATTCAATATCAGAGGAATCTACTGTAGAAGTTTCTGTGTCATCACTGGTACAGGCTACAATGGCAAAAGAAAGTATGGCCAGAAAACAGAATTGGAAGTTTTTTTTAAAGATTTTCATTTTTTATAAATTTAAAATAGTTGAAACTGAGTGAGCGTAAGGAATATATACTTATATGTGGTTTTGGTTCAAAATGTTACCTGTTTCATACAAAAAAAAATAAGTTTCATAAAAAATATTTAAATTATAGCTAAAAATGATCACTAAAATGTAATGTATTTCAAATTATGTGTTTTATTTTTCATAAATAAATACTTTTTTTCATAATCATAAAAGCTATTCTTATTTTTGCAGTAAGAAACTATTTTTTTGTTTGTTCAGTCTTTAAGATTTAACAAAGAAAACATGAAACATGATATCAAATTTTTATTCTATAGACCCCGTTGACAATTCTGTTCTGAATGAATATAAATCAGAGAGTCCGGAATCTGTTTTGTCCAAAATTTCAAAATCAGTAGCTGCTTTTAATCAGTGGAAAAACCAAAGCTATGAGTTCAGAGAGTCTCTTTTTCTGAAGGCTGCTGATATTCTTGAGCAGAATCTAAAACGCTATTCAAACAAGATTACTCAGGAAATGGGAAAACCCATTATTCAGTCTGAGGCCGAAGTGAAAAAGTGTGCACTCGTCTGTCGTTATTATGCTAAAAACAGTGCTTCCTTTTTAAAAGACCAAGTTATAAAAACAGAATTCAAGGAAAGTTATGTCAGCTATCAGCCCCTGGGTACTATCCTTCAGATAATGCCCTGGAACTTTCCTTTTTGGCAGGTATTTCGCTTCGCAGCACCTGCATTAATGTCCGGAAATGTGACCTTGTTGAAACACTCCCCGAATGTTTTAGGCTGCGCTGACCTTTTTCAGGAAGTATTTGATAAAGCCGGCTTTGAGGAAGGGGTGTTTCAGAATATATATGTAGATGTTGATGATGTTGAAAACATCATGAAAACACCTGCGGTTCAGGGAGTAGCACTTACTGGTAGCTTAAGGGCAGGAAAGGCTGTTGGGGCTTTAGCTGGTAAATATATAAAAAACGCTGTTCTTGAACTGGGGGGTTCCGATCCTTTTATAGTATTGGAAGATGCTGATCTGGAAAAAGCCGCAAAAGTTGCCGTTCAGTCAAGAATGCATAATTCAGGACAGACCTGTATCTCTGCTAAAAGATTTATTGTGGTAAAATCTGTTGCCTCAAAATTTAAAGGTCTGGTAAAACAAATAATGTCTGACCTGATAGTTGGTGACCCTATGAACCCTTCTACAGATATCAGTGCAATGGCAAGGAGAGATCTGGCAGAAAATCTTCAGAATCAGGTGGATGAATCCATTAAAATGGGAGCTGTCGTTGAAGTGAAAGGGGGACACAAAAAAGGTACAAATTATTTCTACCCCATGATGCTTTCAAATATTAAAAAGGGAATGCCTGCTTATAATGAAGAATTGTTTGGTCCTGTAATTACTTTTTTTGAAGTGGGAAATCCGGAAGAAGCGATACAACTTGCCAACGATTCCGTTTTTGGACTTGCAGCAACTATATGGACAAAAAATGAGGAGTTAGCCAAATCTGTAGCCACGCAATTGGATGTTGGCGCTGTAGCGATCAACAGAATGATGAGCTCTAACCCGAAGATACCCTTCGGTGGGGTGAAAATGTCCGGCGTCGGCCGGGAATTGGGCCGGGAGGGATTACTTAGTTTTGTGAATTTAAAATCTGTGATCGTTGAGTAATAATTATTCCTGGACAGGCTCGCTGTCTATTCGGATTATGACAAGATAAAATTTGTTGAGTCAAGAAATGGTAATCCCTGAAGACTATTTTACGTCTTTTTAAAAATTATGGTTTGCTTTAAATTTAATGATTTCCCCCTATTGTGGGATAAGTAACCCTTGCGCTTCAATTAAAATTTCTGAAATACTTTAATTCGGCTGATGAATAATTTTTCTTAAATTTTGTCAACTTCTGTACTTATTTTTACTGAATAGATAAAAGTCCCAAAAAATCGCCACTTTCCAAAAGTCCGGAAAAACCGACACTTTCCAATAGTCCCCCATTTATTTTTCTATACAAAAATTCATGAATCCCCATTCAATTTCCCTATCTTGGCAGACAATTAAATTACCACAAAAAATTACGCTCCAATGCAACCGCTGTTCACCAATGATGCCATCGTTTTCGGCCTGCTGATGCTGCTTTTAGCCGGTATTTTTCATACCTCAAGCCTGCAAACCAAAGGATGGAAAAAGTTTTATACCATTGTTCCCTCCCTTTTGCTTTGCTATTTCCTGCCGGCACTGCTTAATTATCCCCTTGGATTGATAGCCCCGGAATTTTTTCAGGATGAAGCACTGCTTGCTTTTCTCGCTGAAAGAGCCGTAGATCTGTCAAATGTGGATTTGTATGCCATGTCCTTCGAGGAAATTAAGGTCTTTATGGAAAAAATGGGTATTGAATCAGGTGACTATAAACCTTTCATTCAAAAATCAAAACTATACTTCGTAGCCTCCCGATACCTGCTGCCGGCATCTCTTATACTCTTATGCCTCAGCATAGACTTCAAAGGGATACGTAACCTCGGCCCCAAGGCGCTTATCATGTTCCTTGCAGCTACTGTGGGTATTATCCTCGGTGGACCGATTGCCCTCTTTGTTACTTCCTACTTCTTTCCCAACCTGGTTAGTGTAACGCCCGATCAACTTTGGCGCGGCCTGTCTACTGTAGCAGGTAGTTGGATAGGTGGAGGGGCGAATCAGACCGCTATGAAGGAGATCTTTGAAGTGGGCGACAACCTCTTCGCCACTATGATCATTGTGGATGTGGTGGTAGCCAATATATGGATGGGCTTTTTGCTCTATGGCGCCAATATTTCAGACAAGATAGATGGATACCTCAAAGCAGATAATTCTGCAATAGAAGACCTCAAAAAAAGTATCTCCGAGTACCGGGCTTCCGTTGAACGTATGCCCACAACAGGCACTGTCTTTGCGCTTGTGGGTATCGCCTTTGGTGGTGTGGCACTCGCACATTGGTTTGCTGATTCAATGGTTCCCTTTATGGAGGGTTTCAAAGATACGCTGATGAGATATCACCTCGATTCGCTGATGTCCGGCTTTTTCTGGCTGATCGTTGTATCCACCACATTTGGCTTGATTATGTCCTTTACCAAAGCCCGTAAACTCGAAGGGGTAGGGGCTTCCCGTATGGGGTCGGTATTTATCTATATTCTGGTCGCTACCATTGGTATGAAGATGAATTTGGGCGAGGTTTGGGCCAATATAGGGCTCTTTGCCATAGGAATTACCTGGATGCTGGTACATGTTACCATACTTTTGCTGACTGCCAAGCTGATTCGCGCACCTTTCTTCTTTGTAGCGGTGGGTTCGCAGGCGAATGTAGGAGGGGCAGCCTCGGCACCTATTGTGGCCTCGGCATTTAGTCCTTCTTTGGCTCCCGTTGGTGTGTTGATGGCGGTGTTGGGATATGCACTTGGAACCTATGGTGCCATTATCTGCGCCATGCTGATGCAGGCCTCTGTATAATCTTTTTCGTTCATCTTCAGGATCTTAAAATCTTTTAATCCATATAATGACTTAATTATGTTCAGAGTTATTTAAAATTTTGATTATTTTTATTAATTATATTTTTATAATTACCAGAATAATTAAAAAATTGAAGATGCAAAAATGGCTCTGTATATTATGTTTTCTGTTTGCCTCTGTGGTAAATGCACAGCTATTGCTTCAGCCTGCAGGAATAGCTGAAAATTTGCCGGAGTGGGTCCGCCTGATGTATGCAGAAAATGCAGACCCCGAGGTCGTTCAGAAGGCTTACGATCTTTATTATTCGGAACAGCCCTTTATCAAAGATCAGCATACTCAATTCTTTAAAAGATGGAAAAGGTCTTTGGCACGTTTTCCGGCTTATTCGGGAATGTCGGAAAGGGAAAAGGAGAATTTCTTATCCCAAAAGCAAAATTATCTGGAAAAAAGCAGGCAAATCCAACAGCAGCGAAGCCCCATATCGCAATGGCAGGGGATAGGCCCCTACGATTTCGACAAAACGGCCGCCTCTACCTCCTACGCCTGTGGTGCCGCACATGTTTATACCATCGAACAGGCAAAATCCAATACGGATATCCTCTATGCAGGCACCGCAACGGCAGGGGTTTGGAAAAGTACCGATAAGGGCCAAAACTGGTCCCTGACTACGGCGAATGAATGGATAACTTCGGTAAGGGCAATAGAAATTGACCACAGCGATCCGCAGATAGTCTATGCGGCCTCCGACCTCGATAATAAACTCTACAAAACGACAGACGGTGGTGCTACCTGGCAAATTATCGGGGATTCTGTATTCAACTCTAAGCTACATTATATACCGGATATCAAAATGCACCCGGCGCAGACCAATGTACTTTTGCTTGCTTCCTCAGAAGGTCTCTATCGCACAGCCGACGGGGGAAATACCTGGCAGCAAATCGATGCAGATATCTTTCAGGAGATCGAGTTTCATCCACACTTGCCAAATATAATCTATGCCGTCAAACAGGTTTCGAACAAAACGGAGTTCTACAAATCCACCGACAACGGCATCAGCTTTGTTCACAAACCCAATGGTTGGCCGGTGCCGAATATAGCGCTCGATGAACAAAGAAGAACAGAAATTGCAGTCTCTCCGGCCGATTCCAACAAAATCTACGCACTACTTACCGGGGCGGTAGGTTTTGTCAGCGGACTCTACGGCATCTATGTGAGCAATGACGCCGGCGAAAACTGGTCCTCAATCTGTTGCGGGGCACATCTGCCCAATTTCCCCTCTGCCAGCAATCAAAACCTTATGCATTGGTACGACGATGGGACCGGCAACGGAGGACAATATTACTACGACCTGGCCCTCGCGGTTTCTCCTAAT
>CAJQOX010000214.1 GCA_905480075.1 uncultured Aureispira sp.
AAGGAGTTGCAACCCCTGAGTTGACAAAAGGATTAGCGAACTCAGCATCAGTTTGACCTACTGCGGCACCTACGCCCCAGATTTTCACCTGTGCATCAGAATGGACTGTAAACAACAGACATAATGATAAAGATGCAAGGATTTGCATCAGATTAATTTTTAACATGATTTTTTGCGCTTTAATTAAATAATATATTTGCAATTAAGTACTGCTATTAATATGATACTCTTTTGAGAAATGACTATATGTAATAGCAGCTTAAAAGTACATTAAATAATTAAAAACTTAAAAATTAATATTAAATTTTTTGAAGATAAATAATTATTTTGACAGGAGAGTGACTACAAATAGAGAGAAGGTATTGATTAACAATTGAATTCTTTGAAAAGCAATTGTTTATCTACGGGAACAACCCCCACTTTTCCGCATACTAAACCTCCTGCAATATTGGATAATCTGATGAGGTCTTTTGAATTCATCTCAGCAGCCACTCCGAGGGCAAGAACAGAGATAACCGTATCACCTGCGCCACAGACATCAGCTACCTGTCGTACTTTTGTAGGGACAATTTCAGCATTTCGGGAATTTTGAAAATACATCCCTTTTGCCCCTAAAGTAATAAGAGTACATTTATTACCCAGGGCCTGATTAATTTTTAAAGCGGCCAGATTCAGAGATTTTAAGTCAGGGTTATTTTCAGGAATAGAAAGATTGAGTGCTTCATTGATTTCCCGGAGATTGGGTTTAAAGTAATCTATACCTATATAAGAAAGGAAATTAGATTTCTTGGGGTCAGCAAGCGTTTTGATATTAAGATTTTGCGCAAGGGAGATTACTTTTTTAATAAGAGAAGAAGAAAGTACCCCTTTGTTGTAATCCTGAAAAACAATAACATCAATAGATTGTGATTCAATAACATTTTGAATAGAAATGAAAAGTTGTTGTTCTGTTTTTGAATCAATTGTGGCTGTAGATTCATGGTCATAACGAAGTAAATGGTGATTTTTGGAAAGGATACGGGTTTTACGGGAGGTTTTTCTGTTATTTTCTTCAATAAGGTACGAGTTATCAATATTATTTTCTTTTAGTAAATCCATCAATTGAGCCCCATGAGAATCATTACCGATTACGGAGAATAAAAAAGGAGTCCCTCCCATTGCCTTTATATTCAAGGCAACATTGGCGGCGCCACCCAATCTGAAATCCTCAGATTCATGAAGAACAACCGGCACAGGTGCTTCAGGAGAAATCCGGTCAACTTTACCGTTAAGATAATGATCGAGAATAACATCCCCGATTAACAGAATTCTGACATTATTGAATTGAGATTCGATCAACTGATTATTATATCTCACTTAGGTGATAATTTTATTAAGAATTTGTTAAAACCATCTAATTAGTTCAAAAAAAGAAAAAAAAAGAAAAAAAAGGTAACATAGGCAGGATAAATGTAATTAAAGAACATATACATTTTTTCGCAAATTATATTTTACATTTCACAACCCATACAAAACAAATATTTAAATTAAACAATTTTTTAACAAATAAAAATAAGACAAGTACACATTTACCTGCCCCTGAAACTATTAATTATAAAAAGGTAAAAATAATCTATAACACTTAACGTAGCACCAATGTAAGCAAAAAAAAATCATTAAACCCTGTTACAAAAGATTCCATTATGCAAAACCAAACTAACCCCCAACCCGAGAAAGAACAACATTTTAATTTATGTAAACAATTACAAGAAGCCCTTAAACCATTTCTGTATGTTAAAATAGTAAAAAAGAATGAAATATTATTGTCAGAAGGAGATACCTGCAAAAATATATATTTTGTACGTACCGGAGCAATAAAGCAATATTATTTATCTGATGGCAAAGAATTTATTCAAAACTTTTACTTTGAGGGCAATATGGCCTGTCATTTTAACAGTTTTCTTACACAGACTACTTCAAGTTCCTATCTTGAAGTACTTGAAGGAAGTGAACTATGGATATTGAGTTACCATAATTTCCAGAAAATAAGTGAGGCGAGTCCAAAATTTCATCAGGAAATTGCTGTATGTATGGCAAGAATGAATTCATTGAGGATTAATTTATTACTATTAAGTGATGCCATGTTACGCTATCAGAAATTTCTGGAAGAAGAAGCAGGATTATTACAAAAAGTACCTCAATACATGATAGCCTCCTATTTAGGTATGACCCCTGAGACCTTAAGCAGAATCAGAAAAAAATTATCAAATAATGCTGCCTGAATTGAAGGCCCATAACAAAAAATCCAAATCCGTCTGAACCGGGTTTGGATTTTCAGTATTGAAATCAAATAAAAAGGGGTCAAAAATTATTTACCCTTAAATTTGGCAATGCCATCTATGGTTTTATACAAATTTTCAATAATATTAGACTGGTGCAACATAGAATCTTTTAAGTCGCTGATTTCTTCTCTCAACAGGCTTTTAACATTCTGAGGCGAGGGCAAAAACGGACTTATCTTGGCCCTGACATACCATATTTCTTTTATTTCAGACATTTTAAGATCAAAGGGCTCGTAATAATTATTATCAGAAACAAGGGTTACTAATTTGTCTTCCTTGATTTTATTATGAATTCTTTTGACTAGCACGTCACTCTGAGTAACGACGACATAGACATAATTCTTTTTGACGGAGCTTGGCCACAATGCAGGTTCGAGAAAAGAACAGATAACCTTATCTCCTTCATAGAGTGTAGGTTCCATACTATCCCCTGCTACATCGAAAGAACGATGCGTCCCGACTTTATATTTGTAATCCGGAAGAGAGAAGGAAGGAAGGTTCTGAACAAAAACCGGGTCTCCTAATTCAGAAGCATAGCCTGCCTGAGCAGGAACAGGAACATGAACGATACGTTCATCGTTTTGAGGATCGGTGACAATAGTCAAGACCCGGAAATTTTTATGCCCTTCTTCTTTCATAAACATCGGGCCGTCACCGGTAAAAAGGTAGACAGGATTAATTTTATAGAAATCAATAGCTTTACGAAGAAGCTCTATAGTGACATCTCTTCTGTTTTTCAGTATCTCACTTAAACTTTGGGGTAAATATTCCAGAGAAAGGGCGAACTGCCTGCTTGAGCGAATTCGCTGATCTTTTTTTAACTTATTGTGGCAATTAATAAAACGCTGAGTAACAACACTATTCATAATAATATTATTTTTCAATGTAGAAAAAGAAATAATAATGTTTTAGCTTTCTATCTTTAATCATTTTGTTTATTAAATCTAATCAAAAAACTGAGAAAACTGTAAAAAGCTATTCAATAGCATGGTCTGTCTGTGGTAAATGTAAGGTATTATTAAAAAAATAACAATTATTTACGCAAATAAATTAAACAAAGAGCAAATAAAGTAAAATAGTGACAGAAAAAATCACATTTAGCAGTAAGAAATAAAAAAACATTGTTTCAAAGTTGATAAAACTACCCTGAATAAGTTTTAACTTAGTGATAATAAGGTTTAATCATTTTTTTGAAACGTACATAAATTGATTTTTAGTAAGTATGCTTTTTATATTATTAAGAATGAAAAGTATATCTTGTAAGACTAATTCAAATATTATATAAATTAAAATCAATGATGCAACACTATATGGTAGAGTTTGTTCTGCCTGAATTATCTGTTGACGTATTTCGTGAACGTTTAAATGAACAACAAAAAGAAATAGAGCTCTTGATGGCTAAAGGTATTATAAAAAACTATTCTTTTGCTAAAGACTATTCTAAATTATGGCTGATAGCAAATGCCGATTCAGAATTCGGAATAATGAAGATCATATCAAAATTACCAATGAATGATTTTATGATTCCTTCTATCATGCCTTTGATGTTCAGTAAAACAAGTAGTCAGGTTGTAAGAGAATACGCCTTGAATTAGTCCCACCTTCCCGAATTTCCAGCTGCTTTTGAGTAGCATTTCCCAACATATACGATTTAGTTAAACCTCTGCATTTTTTTTAAAAAATTGCGGAACAGGAATCAGTATGAACAGGATTCAAGTTTTTTTTGTAATTTCACATCAACATTTGTCAGGGTTCTTTTAATTTTACAGATTGATTAATTATATAACTTTATATCATCAATTATTAATTTAACAATTCGACAATTTAAATAATCATCT
>CAJQOX010000215.1 GCA_905480075.1 uncultured Aureispira sp.
TGGCAAAAAAGAAATAATTTCTGAAAAATTTATTTCACCGCGATATCAAACCTCAATGTGAAATAGAACGATAAGCCGTCAGCCGGCAATATACCGGGACCGGGATATGAAGCAGCCCTTCTTGTAAAGTACACTTCATCAGTAAGATTGTTAAGCCCTGCCTGCAGGGTAAACCATTTCCACTGATAACTTGCAGAGAGGTCCATTACACCATAAGCGGGAATGACCCCTACAACTGCATTAGGTACCGATTCGGCATTGGTGGCATCTGAATAATGTCTTGATGTAAACGAATACTGATAAGAAAACTTAAAGGATTTATAGCCAAAAGCAATCCCTGTTCTAAGAATCACAGGCGCAACAAATTCAAGCTGTTTTCCCTGTGCAAAACTATTTTTAGTTTGTGTATATCTGCCATCTAGAACCGAGAGGTTTGTAAAAACATTTAGACTGAAAGGAGTCTTTGTTTTAGAGAAAAGCTTCCAAAAATCAGCTTCCACAAAAAATTCTGCTCCAAAGACACGGGCATCCCCCACATTGGTTCTAAGTGTATATGGCTCAACAATCAAGGGATTATCTTTATTGGGTCGTTCACTCTGAATGTTTCCTATTCTGCGATTATATCCTAAATAAAACAGGGTGGCATTGAAATTAAACAGGCCCTTATAACTCCCCCTGAATCCAAGGTCGGCATTATAGCCATATTCATCTTTGAGATCGGGATCCACTTCCTGATTGGGATTGGATATTCGCATATCATTGAAATTAATACCCCGGTAATTCTGTGAGAAATTGCCGTATATTTCAATATTTTTGGCCAATTTATAACTTAGTCCGATACCAGCAAGAAAGACCATTCTTTTGTTGACCCTTTGTTCCGCTACTGCTTCATTTGCAAGGGTATCCCAACCTGTTGAAGAAGGAACGACAATCAGGTTTTGATAGTAGCCTGAGGACTCTGTTTGTATGTATTCGAAGCGGATTCCTGGTGTAACACTGAACTTATCGGTAATAGAAAAATAATTTTCAGCAAAGGCGGCAAAATTAAAACTTGGAAAAACATAATCGGACTTAAGAATTCCCTGAGGCACTTCAGCAAATTCAAAATCCTGAAGCGTACCCGTTGTATCGGAATTGGAGTAGCCCTGCTTTTGTTGAGTGAAGCCTTTGTAAATACGAAAACCTGTAACAAGAGCAGATATTCTGTTCAGGAAATTATATCGGTGAATCAGACGGGTTTCATTGCCGAAGTTCATATAATCTCCTTTAATCAAATCCCTTGCTTCACCATAGTCGGGGCGGTTAATATTTTGCAGATTTCCAAGAGACTGCCGATTAGCAAAGAGGGCAAAATTTCGGATATTCAAAGATGTTTTGGGAGAGAATTTAAAATCAAGAGTTAATGCCGACAGGTTCCAGTTCACTCTGAACCAATTTCTTTCTCTTTTAGATTGACGGGCATTCTGATAAAACTCCACATCAGTAAGTCCACCGGGCTGATGAGCAAGGTATCTCATTACAGTTTGTTCTGCCCTTATTGTACAATTTTTAAAAGGTTTATATTCGAGTTGAACATAGCCGTTATGAACATCGAAATTAGCATTAGGTCTCCAGCCATCTCCTCTTTTAAACTGGTAGAAAGCATAATAATTCAATTTATTTTCAGCAACAGTACCAGCTATGCTGTTGAATGTATTAAAAAAATTAAAGCCTCCATAGGTGTTTTCTGTTACGAACTCGAATTTCTTATCTGCAGGCCCTTGTTTCATTACAAAATTCAGCATACCGCCAAACTGAGTGCCAAACTGAAGGGAAGCTGCACCGCGAAGCACCTCAATACGCTGAAGTGATTGCGAAGGAGGTGTGTAATATGTTTCGGGATAACCCAAGGCATCCGCACTGATATCATAGCCGTTCTGACGGGTATTAAAGTTGGTAGTCCTGTTTGGATTCAGTCCCCTCCCCCCGATATTAAGTTGTATTCCGGAATTATCATTTTCCCATATATTTAGTCCGGGAACCGTTTTGAAAAGTTCTCTTGCATTATTATTTGAAAGATTACACAAGGATTTATTCAAATCTATAACATTTATGGTCTTGGCACTAAGTAGAGTTACTCCACTGATAGCGGGATTAAGATAATATTCTTCCCCATTAACAATAATATCTTTTTCAAATATTACAGTGAGGGAATCCAATGTTATGTCAAGAGATGTAATATCAGAATTAATTTCAAGCTGTATTAATTTTGACTGAAAGCCAACCGCATCAAATAAAAGGGAATAAGAACCCTTTTTGAGATCATTAAAAATAAACTGGCCTTTTGAATCTGAGTAAGCAGCAATATGGTCAGGTTCCAGAAAAATAAAAACATCGGTCAGGCCCACCTTATTGGAATTAAAAATTTTCCCATTGACACTAAATTGACAGAATAAGTTTTCTCCTGAAAGGAAAAAACAAACAAAGCAAGAAAAATACAAAAATGGTGTCTTCAAGGTATTAGTTTTTATTTTGTCTAAATAAGAATACCACAAATGTAATAATAATTTTCAGCAGGCCTAAGTATTTGAGCTTTATAATGTAAAAACCGAAAAATCACAAAGATTCGCCAAAGAACTCAAATTTTTCCACAACTAACAAAGCAACATAAAACACCTTGATACACCTATGATTTACAGATATTTAAACACTTCAAACTACTCATTATAGCTAAAATTAAAAAGAATAAATTATTAAAAAAAAAAGAATTTAATTCTAAAAAAAAGAAGTGAATTCAATAAATTTGAATTCTTGAAAAAAGTTTTTTACCTTTAGTCGGTTTATAAAACGAACACAATAAAATCCGTAAAATAATAAAAAATCAACTTTAAACTTATTTTAAAATTTTGTTAAAAAGTTTGATTCTCATATAATAACGGGACACTTATTTACGTTACTTAGGTAGTATATTTTCCTCATCCTTAAATGGAAAGCTATTTACTTAACATTATACCATAATTACGAGATGCAGAAAACATTTATAATTTGGTGTTTAGCTATGCTTGGCACAACAGTCGGATTCACTCAAAACGGCTATCAACCTGCCTACCCTTTGGAAATCGGCCTTCAGGTCGGCACCTCACAATTTCTTGGTGATCTTGGTGGTCAGCCAGGAATTGGTAAAGGATTTATTATTGATACTGATATTTCATCCGTACGCCCCACTTTCGGGATATTTGGCAGATACAACATTGGGGGTCATTTTGCTCTCAGGGTTGATATAAGTTACCTGCAATTACATGGTGATGACAAGCTGGCGAATAATACAGGTGGATTTTCGGGTTCATCACCTCGTTTTCCCGGCATGGATGATGCCTGGTTCAGGTACTACCGGAATTTAAACTTCAAGTCTGACGTATTTGACATGAATATTGTGGCAGAAATTATCCCTTACAATTTCGAATTGGGAGGAGGCTACAAAAACTATAGTGTTGTTTCTCCCTATGGTTTTATCGGTGTTGGCTTTTTTGCTTATCAGCCAATGGGACTTTATAATGGGTCGTGGATTGAACTGAAGCCTCTCAGAACAGAAGGTCAGGGATTGGTTGACGGTCGTGCAGAATATGAGTTGGTTCAATTGAACATTCCTATGGGATTTGGGGTTAAATGGATGTATAATGATGCTTGGGCACTTTCACTTGAAGTAAATCACCGGATGACCTTTACTGACTATATTGATGATGTATCCACCGATTATGTATTGGATGATTCTTATTTTGATCAACTCGGACCATCAGAGGCAACAATTGCAAAGGCTATGGCCCGTCGTTCAGGCGAAATTGACGGAGGGGGAGTAAACTCAGTGGTAACTGCGCCAGGTGAACAACGTGGAGACCCTAAAGATAATGACTCTTATTATACTGTAACTATACGTTTCAGCTTTTTCATAGATACAGAGAATATGGGAGGAAGCAGAAGATATGGTTGCCCTGTATGGTAAAACAAACAATTTTAAAAAAAAGGAATTGGTGTTTACATCAATTCCTTTTTTTTGTTTATTAACTTTTGACAGCTATAATTCAGTCAAATATTCTCACTGCCTGTAGTTAATTATTCCTTATAAATAACATAAAATATAATATCAGAGAATAAATATAAGTTGTATATGCAACTAAATAATAATTCCGAACGTAAAAAGTAAGATATATAAAAGAGAAAGCGATTCGGAGAGGCAATTCCGAATCGCTTTTGTACAATGCAAAATGAGACTTTGCAATGTTTAATAACCCTTTTAACTAACCTAATAAAAACTTACTTAATATAATACTACAACCGTGCCAAACCGAATAATTAATTATTTATGAAAAAATCCATTGTTTTAAATAGTGTTATTTCTGTACTTTCTCTCTTCATTTTAACGTCCTGTTCCACAAACAGCCGAACAACAAGTTCGAATTTCAATAAGAAAAATACCGGTGAAATAAGTTTGAGAAAAAGTCTGATTAAAGAGGCCGAAAAACACAAGGGAATCAAATACAAATATGCAGGAAAAGATCCTAAAGGCTTTGACTGTTCGGGGTTTACATATTACGTATGCTCAAAATACAAGATTAAACTATCAGGGAGCTCAGCCTATCAATCGAAGCAGGGAACGGAAATATCTTTAAGTAAAGCGAGATCCGGTGACCTTTTGTTTTTTGGCAGGCACGGTCGAAGTGGTAAGATTCAACACGTAGGAATGGTATACAAAAACAATTCGGAAGGATTATTCATGATACACAGCAGTTCGAGTCGTGGAATCGTTATCGATAATGTAACAAATTCCAAATATTGGAAACCTCGTTTACTTTATGCACGGAAAATTATTGATCTGCGGGAAAATTAAGGTCAGAGTCGTCCGGAATCTTTACCAATCAAAAATTATTTTATCTGAAATACTATAACAAATATGTTATTTGACATTGTTTTTTTAATAGCACTCCTGCTTAGTACATTTTGTTGTTATAGAATAATAAAATCTCAAAAATCAAAAAAAGGATATATTAAAGCTATAAGATTTTTTATTTTTATCCTCTGTGGATCAATGATCTTATGGCCAATATTGCTGATTGCATGCCCAATGGGAAACAAATTGCATGAAGTGATACGCCTGCCCCGTCATATATGGATGTTACAAAATGCTGAGATAGTAAAAAATATAGACTATGAAGAGCAGTTCTATGGTGAACACCCTCGACAGTATTATCTTTATTTCCCTGCTAAACCGGAAGTAAGCAAAAAAAACAAGGTAGTATTTTTTATTCATGGGGGAGGTTGGTGCATTGGCAGTCCCAGGCAGCACAGATATCTTGCAAAAATCCTTACAGAACAAGGATATACTTTAATTTTACCTGCCTATCGCTTTACGCCTGAATTTTCACACCCTGACTTACAAGAAGACATAAACAATGCCTTTTTGAGTAGTAAAAAACATTTGGAACTTAATGGAATTCAAAATCCTGAATTTATCATCGGAGGAGTTTCTGCCGGTGCAAATTTAGCAAGCCTTTTTGCTTTTGATGAACAAAGGTGGGAAGAGATGGGGATATCACGTAATCAATTAAAAGGTGTATTCAGTATTGCAGGTGCTCTTGATCTTAAGTATATTGAACAGACTTCTACCCTTTTTGACTATGCAGGTCCCGCTGAAGGTATTCAATACAAAAGAGCAAATCCGGTAAACTACATTAATAAGGCAGACCATTTTCCTTTTTTATGTATACATGGCGATAAGGATGGACTGACAGATCTTTCTAATGCTCAATCTTTTTGTAATAAACTAAAAAAAACCATTCCTGAAAAGGTAGATTTCCACACAAAAAAGAATACTACACATCTAGATCTTGGTGCAGGATGGTATTACGATAATAATTCAAATACAGGACAGGATACAATCCTGATCAATTGGCTAAACAGGACTATAAAGCAATAAGCCCGCTTTCGAAATTTGCATTAAAGCCACAATTGTGTTACCTTTGTTAACAATGAAAACAAAACAACATAGATATACCGCCTTATTTCTGGCTTTACTTGTTCTCACTTCTACTGTGGGAATCGGTATTAATACTATGCTATGTAAATGCACTGGGAAACAATACATTTCTATGTTTTCTTCCTCAGCTGATTCTGATTGTTGTAAATTAAAAAAAACTAAAGACAAACCAACAAAAAACAGAAAGGCTGCATGTTGCACCAAAAGTCAAAATAAAAAATGTGCAGTAAAGCAAGACTTAGGTTCTCCTGCAATCAAAGCAGATAAAAAATGTTGTATCTCAGACTTTCAATATGTAAAGGCAGATATAGATTTCAATTCCTATTTCGCGGAGGAACTTCCAATATCAACAGATACTGATGCTCTCCTATATACCAACAATTACCATTCAGAACCTCAACAAACAAAGATCGCTTCTGTTCTGACAAAAACATCAAACAAAGCCCCTCCCAACCTTCACGGAAAATCGTTATTGCATAGATATCAGATATATCGTTGTTAGAATACAGTCTTATTATTTTCCATTAATAAATCATCACTGATTTATTAATAATGACTAATATAACTAATAATCAGACAATGCAATATCATGAAATTAATACATGAGACCAATTTCACTAAGAAATCCGGATTAACAATTAAGTTTTCAGCTTTCAGAAAACTCCTGCAGCTACTCTTTTTAATATTATTTTTACCGACATCAATAATGTCTCAGGACGACCCTTTAACCTTTTCTGGCTTGGTAGTCAATGAAAATGACGAACCGCTTATAGGGGCAACGGTTAATTGGCAGGATACAACAATAGGCGGAGTTACCGACCTGGACGGGTGGTTTACTATAGACCGGATAGACACAATAAATCCTTACATATTAGAAATAAAATATGTAGGTTATGAAACTGCGGTAGTTGAAATCCTTCCTGAAGAAGACAGATTGCAATTGGTGGTACAGGAAAACGCAACGATTCAAGATATCGTTGTAGAGACGAGAAACCGTGCTAATTTTACTTCAACACTTGACCCCTTGAATATTGAAACAATAGGAGCAGGAGAACTAAGGCGTGCTGCCTGTTGTAACCTTTCAGAGAGTTTTGAGAATAATGCTACAGTCAATGTTAGTTTTACTGATGCCGTTACAGGTGCCAAGGAAATTGAAATGCTGGGGCTCAGGGGAACTTATACTCAAATGATGATAGAAAACAGGCCCTCTTTCAACCGGTTGGGTCGTGCCTATGGCCTTGAATATATTCCCGGGACTTTCATTCAGGCCATTCAGATATCAAAGGGGGCAAGCAGTGTAAAAAAAGGGGTTCAGGGAATCACCGGACAAATCAACACAGAACTGATTAAACCCTGGAAAGCTCCCCTCTTGTTTATCAATTTATTTGGTAATTATACAGGCCGTGTAGAATTGAACTTGCAACTTAACTACCGCCTCACTCCAGAATGGAGTACAGGACTGCTGATGCATGGCAACTACTACGGAACAGAGATAGATTACAACAAAGATTCATTTCTGGACATCCCACAAAAGAAACAGGCAAATGTAATATCAAGGTGGGCATACAAGGCCCAAAACATACATTTTGAAATCAATGCACAAGGAATATGGGATAGTAGAAACGGAGGTCAGACTCTATCATTGTTTGAAAAAGCCTTTGACAGTACTGCTGTCAGACTCTATCAGGTAAACAGTGAAATCCGAAGGGCCGGAGTTTTTGGAAAACTAGGTTATTTTGGTTTTAAAAACCCGGGTCAAAGTATCGCATTAGTTTATGATGCAAACATACATCAGCACAATTCTTTTTTTGGTGACAAGACTTATACAGGGCTTCAGAAAAGGATTTATGCCAACTTGGTATTTCAGACTTCTCTTTTTAATAAATCACACAATCTCAGCACGGGTATTGCTTATGATTTAGTTGATTTTAAAGAACAATTCACTGATATCAATAACGACAGAACAGAACATCTTGCCTCCTTGTATGCTGAATATGATTTTACAAAAAAATTCAATGAAGAACGAGGAAATGCTTTTGGACTGATTTTGGGAATACGGGGTGATTTAATTTACACTCAAAAATTTACAAAAATTTATCCCTCTCCCCGAATTAATATTAAGTACAATTTCACTGATGACATTGTATTGAGAGCATCTGCCGGACGGGGCGTACGCAATCCTAATTTATTTATTGAGAACATCAAGTATATGCCCAGTTACAGAGATTTTGTGATAACTGAAACCATTTTACCTGAAGTTGCCTGGAATTATGGATTGAATTTTGTTTGGAATTTCAAAATCACTCCTAAATTGAATGGGAACCTGAGTATTGATCTATACAGGACAGATTTCGAAAATCAATTGATTGCAGATATTGATTCTGACCCGACCTATAATACCATACAATTTTACAACCTTAAAGGTCAATCTTTTGCAAATAGTATTCTTGTCAGTTACACACAAGACATAGTTAAGGGGCTTGAAGCGAGAATTGCATACAAGTTTAATGATGTCCGCATGACTTTTGGAAATATTTTACATGAAATGCCCTTGATGCCCAGACACAGAGGCTTGATACACCTGAACTATACAACGCCAAAAAAGGATTGGGAATTCAATATTACCATGAATATTGTGGGTCCTAAACGACTGCCACATTTACACCCCCCTTATGGACCTGATCTGCCGGAATATCGACTTTCAAGTGAATATTCCCCTACCTTCATAACCTTAAATGCTCATATCGCTAAGTTTTTCAAAGGCGGATGGGAAATCTACATAGGTGGTGAGAACCTGACTAATTACACACAAGAGCAGCCTATTATAGGCTATCAGGATCCTTTCGGCAATTCTACCAATACAACCTATGCCAATTTTGATGCTTCTTCTATCTATGCATCTGTATTTGGCATTCAGGTTTATGCAGGGATTAAATACACATTGAAAGGAAAAGAGCGATTTCCCCCGGCTAAATCTTGTAGCGGTTCACCGGCAATAACCATTGAAGAAGAGAAAATAGCTGAGGATGGAGAGACATTTGTCATGAAGGATAATCACCTGAGGGTAATGATAAAAACTTCTTCTCAATGCGGCATGTGCGAAACCACCTTGCGTGATGCTTTATTAAAAATAAAGGGAATTCACTATGTGAGCCTGAACCAGGAAAGTCAGATCTTAGAAGTAATTTATACCAACGAAAAAGTTGACGTTCCATTCATTCGCAAAAGTATTTCAAACGTTGGCTATGATGCAGACGACGTGCCTGCAAATTCAGTGGCATATAACAAGCTCCACGGCTGTTGCAAAAAAGATAGCGGACATCGGGATAACATGCCTGATTATACCCTGAAAACAATCAAAATAAAAAGTTCCAATCAATGTGGCATGTGCAGTACAATAATCACTAAGGTATTATACAAATTGAAAGGAGTGGAAAATGTATCCGTCAGTAAAGAATTACAGGAGATAATAATTCAATATATTTCCGAAAAGGTTAACTTGACAGACCTTAGAAAAGCAATTACAAAGGCAGGATATGACGCAGATGAAGCAAAGGCAAACAAAGCAGCCTATAACAAATTACAAGGATGCTGTAAGAAACCCGAGGATAGATAATGTGTAGAATTTAAACAGTTATTAGAGTACAATAAAAAATGGCATTCAACCTTTGTTGAATGCCATTTAATTTATCTGGAAAGAAGTTGATCAGAATTATTTACATTTAGTAAATTCTGCTTCTTTGAAGTCCTGAACTTTTTTGAACTTCACTCTTCTCATCACATACATATTAGCTTTCTTCTTGAATTTCAATTCAGAAACTTTAGCTTCCTGATAAAGTTTGAATTTCTTTTTAGTAGAATTCTGAACATAAACCACAAGGTCACCGATATTATCACAACCATAGATAACATACTCTTTTGGTCTTACTTTACCTTTGCGTTCAGAGTTGGAAGAATTATAAACTTCATTGTTGGATTTATTTCCGATAAGAACTCTTGATTCTTTAAGAAGACGAACCTTTAAAGTCCATTTCTGTTCCATTACAGGTTTCTTTTTATCATTATCCCACTCTCCCAATTTATAAAAACCGGTTGAAGGCACATCATAAACAAGGTATTCACAGTTGATAGGACCTAAACATTCAACAGGCTTCTTAACATTGTCGGCATATTTAGCAAAACCTTTAGAGTGTTTTTCGCCAGCAAGAATCACAGGATCTTTAAGATCTTCAACAGAAGATCTGAGAACATAAAGACGAGTTGTCTTATCAGCAGGTGTATCTTCAGACTTGATGATGATATTTTTCTTATCATTCATTTTATGTCTGTTCGGGAACCAATCATCCGTAGTAATACCATAGGTAAAATGTTCGCAAACATCGAGGTCTGATTCTTTGTTATTGTCATCAAAAACGGTAACACCATCAAGGTTAGCATAAGTACCTTCAGCAAATTTACAAACTGTTTTCTCCGCACTGTAACGAATATCAGCTGCAGTCAGGTCAGGATTCTCTTCTCCACCGAAAGGGTCGGGATTACAATCCTCTTCACATTTTCTTTGAATAGCACAGGCACAGTATCCGCTGTTCATCCAATCGAAGTCATAGGTTTTACAATCTGCACCTGCAGAAAGTGCACAGGCTTTACCTGTATTTTTCCAAACAATAGTCCCCCCCTGATCCTGTCCTTCGTAGAAAGTAAAACCATCTTTGTGATCATTCACCAAAGGCAATTTAATCTTAATAGCTTTATTGGCAGTAAGGTCAGTGCCTTCAAAAGAAGCATTAAAATAAACGACAGAGTTAAAATAAAGTTTACGTCCTTCGCTGTCATTGATAGAGAGGTTAGAACCTTTCATAGCATCAGCAGTACTGAAGTGTTTCAACTCAAAAGTAGACTTTTTCGTTTTTGTAGGTTTATAAGTCTTTTTCTCAATAAAAGCTTCAGCACAATCCGCAGTAATCAGCGTATCTTTGTCATCATCTTCAAGGAAAAACAAAACATGAACACGACGGTTTGGATCTCTGTCATCATATTTTTGTTCTTTTTCTCCATAGAAAAACAATTCAGACTTATCTTCAAACTCACCCAGCGTTTTTACAAATTCGAAAGCTGCATTCGCCCGTTTCTCAGATAGACCCATATTGTAATTATCAGAACCTAAATCACAAGTATGACCGGTGACACGTATTTTGATAATTCTTTCCTTATATTTTTCAAAATTTGCAGTAATAGAGTCTTTGCTTTCGTCTTGTAAAATAGCTTTGTCCAATTTAAAGAAAACTTCCATACTATCTTTGATTGCCTCTTCCTGTCCAAAGGAAAAAGTAGCACAACAAAGTAAAAGGAAACAGCCTATAAATAACTTCTTCATTTTAATGTTTTTTATTATTAGATTGTTAGATAATATTGTGGATTTGATGTTAAAAGGCATTTAAATCTAGCATTATTCAATTAAAAATTTCTCTAATAATGATTCAGCACCTTAATTAAAACCGAAATATCTATAAAAGTTTCGATTATTCTTAGAAAATTTTAAGATTTTATTAATAAAAGTTCACAATTCACACTTTTTTATAGAAAAGTCGTTCAAAAAAAGCTAATGAAGTAAATCATTAGCTTTTTTTTTAAAAAATTAAACCAAAAAAATAAGTTGAGAAAAAGCAAATAGTAAAAAAATCAGAATTTTAAATTCAGATTAAGTGCCGGCATAATCGGCAATTGATTAATGCGTTTATATTCAATCCTGTCAAAATAAAATATATTTTCTCTGTTATAAGTATTCGTAACAGAAGCAGCGACAGTTAATTTCATATGCTTTATTAAATCGAAAGTATATTTAACAGAGAAGTCCAGTCTATGATAAAAAGGCAGACGTCCTAAATTAATTTCTTCTTCATAAATAACACCTAAATTTGAATTTGGAGAATTATTATCGGTAAGGTAATTTGTACTAATTCCATCAATAAAATTCTGATTTGAATAGAATCCCTGAGTACGCGTGAAAGGAAATCCGGAGCCCATATTCCAACGAACCCCGATTTCAAAAGGATATTCAGTTCTTTTGTACACCTTATCGTTTTCGTCTTTTTCTTTTTTCTTACCAATGCGGAATTTATAGGCACCAACAAAATTAACATTATGTCTGCGGTCGAAGTGAGCAAAAAACTCATTTACACCATCATTACGGGTAACATAACCTAAAGAGTATGTTGCATATAAGTACAACTGATCTTTTTCGAAAGTAGCAGAAAAGTCCAAGCCATATGCATCTCCGGTTTCAGCGATAAAATTCTTGCCTGTTTCTCCCACTGCACGGTTTCGGTTAAGGGATACTATTTGAGGGAAATACTTATAATATGGCTCAATATTTAGTGTCAGGTATTTAGTGATATCTACTTCAAAACCAGCAATTGCATGAATTGAAGTTTGAAGCCGGGATTTCATTTTAGTGTAAACACGATATCCGTTTTCATTAATATTCAACCTGTAAACGCCATCGTCAGGCCCACCAAGAAACCCTACAAAAAGATTCACAATATCCCTTTCATCAACAGAACTGATGAGATTTTGTGAATACATCCCGCCTGCAGCCTTAAATCTTAAGAAGTCAGTAATGTTCCATTTGAGCCCAAGTCTTGGTTCTATAGCTACTTCTCCGAGTGAAGCATAGGCTTGCATTCTGATACTTGGCTCAATAACAACCGTTCCGAATCTACCTTTAAAATGAACAAAGAGGGCAGCTTCGATATTTGATTGCGGAGCATCTTGATCACCCTGTGTAACAGAAAGATCATTATTGGTTGAATATTCAAAATAAGTAGACATACTATTTACTTCCAGTCCGAAATTCATGACCCTGGACTTAGGCATATAGTAAGTAAAGTTCATATTCCCGTTAAAACTACCGACACCGGATTTTCTGATTTTCACATCTATTCCCTCTTCATTAAATACAGCATCATAGGCAGAATAGGCGATGGTTCCGTTAAGCACAAAATTAGCTCCACCGGGAACAATTCTGAAATCAAAACCTCCTCCCCCTGCGTTCCAGTCATAAGCAGCAAGCCCGGGATAGCGAACCTGATCAGAATGATAAAAGCCAAAAGCATTCACCCGACTACCGTTGGCAGCATTAAAGGTTATTTTTGCATGACCATCTGTAAAGTTATAAGGTAATACTCCCTGATCGTTTGCATAACTGTAAAGAAGCGGTGAAGACTCTTTGAGATAAGAATGTTTCACTGTCATCAGAAATGATAAACTGGAGCCGTTCTCTTCACTCAGTTTAATAAGTGGCCCTTCAAAAAGTCCTTTAGCTACAAAGGGATTGATA
Organism: uncultured Aureispira sp.; assembly: GCA_905480075.1. Taxonomy (GTDB): domain Bacteria; phylum Bacteroidota; class Bacteroidia; order Chitinophagales; family Saprospiraceae; genus Aureispira. Next base: position 13,347 of record CAJQOX010000215.1, read on the forward strand.
TTGACCATTCCGGCAAATCGTTTTTTGTTACCTTCCCTTGTCTTGATATCAACTACCGCAGATGATCGTCCACCGTATTTAGCACTGAAGCCCCCTGTATATACGTCCGCACTACGAATAATATCGGTTTCAAAGACAGAGAAAAATCCAATGGAGTGGAAGGCATTAAAAAGGGTCATCCCATCTAAAATAATTCTGTTTTGAACAGGAGCACCACCTCTTATATAAAGTTGTCCTCCCTGATCGCCAGTAGTAATTACTCCGGGAATCACCTGTAAATACTGAGCAAAATCAGCCTCCCCACCTGCAGCAGGAATCCTATTGATATCTTTAGGAGTAATACGGGTAACAGAAACAAGGACATCATTTTGTGCAGCTGTTTTTCTTGCATCTACCTGAACCATATCGATTTCTTCAGATGCTTCTTCCATCAGAATATTGTAAGTTAACATTTTCTTTTTAATGCTTATACTTACAGAAATAGAATCATAACCCAGATAAAATAATTTAAGGGTATAATCTCCGTAAGGGACTCCCGAGATAGTATAATCTCCATCAATATTGGACACTGAATTATAATCCGTGCCTTCAAGATAGACTATAGCTCCAATCATAGGGTCACCTGTACCCTTGTCGTAAACTGTACCCCTTACACCACTTTTCTGTGCTGAAACGTAAAGACCAAGCAAAATAAAAGTAGTGGTTAATAACAAATTAGCAAACAATTTCATTACTGAATTTTTTGTTCAGGAATCAAATCAGACCTAAGTTGGGGTTATGCCTGTAAGAATACCATGATTAAAAAAAAAATATTAATAAAAGAATTGGAGAGGGAGAAGAATACTTCCAAATCAAATTCGGGCGTGAAGTTATACTTTTTTATCTTTTAATGAAAACATCAGAGGCAAAATAACCTTAAAGAAATTGAGACTATAACAATCTTCACCGTTTTGTGACATAAATAAGAAACAGAATGATTATTTATTAATCTTTAAATTATATGTCCCGACCCAGGCTTTTTGTTCCTCTTTACCTAAAACCCTGATTTCTTCTATCAGCAAAATTTCCTTTTGGTAAGGATATTTTTGGGTCGCTGCATCGTACAATTCAATTTCTTTCCAGTAAATATCAACAACCGTATTCTTATAGCTTTTTATCCCGTTCATAAACCTGGTGGAACCATCGAATTCACGGAACCAAATAAACTTCCTGGCTTGATGATCTTCCGTAATAACAGTAAAAACGGGGAATTGATTATCCTTATTAAAATCATAGAGCAGACCTCTTTCTGATGGATATGTTTCTTTAACTTCCATTACCTCTTTTTCTGCCATTCGGACAGAGAAATGAAAAAAGCCCTTACAGTTTTCAGAAAGGTGAGTTTGCATACTAAGTGCTAATTTGTGCATAGCATGAGCATCTTCAATGGAAGCATTATTCTCCTTAAGAACAGCTGTGAGATTAGTATAAAAAGCTTCCTGAATACAGGAATCAGCTGACGCAGACACCCCGACAAGCGTTAAAGAATTGAAATTCACTGAATTGAAACAGTCGCAAGCCTTTTCGAACGCTTCATCTGTTGCTGACTGTGCGTAGCAGTAAAAAGGGCAGAAAAAAACCAATAAAAAGATAGAGTGTCTAATCATTTTTTAATCCGGAGAAAATTAGTCAATATTTTTTAATCCTTCATCTACACTGATATAAATATCACTTTTACGACCAAAATAATCAAGTGCCTTAGACCTAGCGTTTATATAAAAGAGCCTTGCATCCGCGTTATTCCCGGTCATTTTATAAATGAAAGCTAGTTTTGCTATCATTGAAATATACTGAACACTTTTTTCTGACCATTTTCTTTCCGCTCTTATCAAATTATCATGATATATAGCAGCAGCCCCGTTATATTCCCCTATCTGAACAAAAACCTCGGCTAGATTTGATTGCAGAATGCTGTAAAACTCAGATTCTTTTGAACTTTCCAGCAATTCATAATATTTCTTTTCTACTGCCTGAAAATTTTGATAATCATTAAATATCAAAAGTACGTCTTTAATTTCTACAGCAAAAAAATAAGGGACTTCGCCGCCTAAATCATTCAGGTAATCAAGCAGGTATATCAATTCTACCAATAAACTTTCATTAGACATATTCTTGGCTACATCAAGTCCCATACCTTTGTAATTATAGGACAAGACAGAATAGCATTTAAGAAGTACTACTGAGGCTTCGGCATACTCAATTATAAAATCATCAATCTGATAATTTTTCATTAGTAAACGAAAAGAACTGCTAGTCAACTCTAAAGTGTATTTTTTTTTATTAACAGGGTTAACAATTAAGGTGTTTTTTGCCATCCAACACAACTTTTCACTCTCATTATAATTTCCCAGTTTCGATTCTGAAAAAGCAAGATTGATTACTTCAGATAAATAGCGAAGGGAATTTTTCCCATACTTCTCTTTATTAAACAAAACGAGTTCTGAATATATATTTCTGCTAAGAATTAAATCATTCACTTTTGCAGAAGACAAGAGGATCTTACTAAGAAAATGAGCATAAGCTGAGCTTTTTTTATCGAAACGTTTTTCAGACAATATCTTAAGACGTCTGATGTAGGGCATAGAACTCTCATAATCCCCTTTTTTCTGAAAAACATCCACAATACCTGTCAGGCAATCCCATGACATAGAATCTATCATAGAAGAAATAATTTCATCCACCTGAGCTTCAGCGGAGGCTGAAAACTGAAAAAAAAAGATAAGTAAAAATAGCTTACAGGTTTTCATTATAAAAGATTCAGGGCGATAAGACTATAAACACATTGAATATAAGCAATTTGTTTCAATTTTAAATGAATCTATATCTAATTAACGATTTTTTCGTCTTATCTTGCATATCAACCATCAAAATTCACCTTAAAGAAATCAATTAAGCAATTAAAATGTGGCAATTTTTCGAACCAATATTAATAGAATTCAAAAATCCTGTTGTTTTTGCGATCCCTTTTTTTGCATTACTCATGGGAATAGAAGCCTATATCAACTACAAAGAACGGACAGACAATTATATTCTTAAAGACTCTTTAGCAAGTATCGGGATGGGTCTTGGTTCTGTATTTTTGGATATCATCACAAAATCTATGGCCTTTATTGTTTTTTTATGGCTATATAATAATTACGGTATATTCAAAGACTCGCTTTTAGATTGGCCACTATGGGGCTTTGCGATTCTGTTTTTTCTTGATGACCTTACATTTTACTGGCATCACCGGCTTTCTCATCAAATCAGGTTACTTTGGGCTGCACATGTCAATCATCATTCTTCCACACATTACAACCTGAGTACAGCATTGCGTCAAAGCTGGTCCGAATTATTCTATAAATATATTTGGTATCTGTGGCTGCCCATTCTGGGCTTTCCTCCTCTTATGATACTTACACAGATTTCTATCAGTCTGATTTATCAATTCTGGATACACACACAGCGTATAGACCGCTTGCCTTCAATAGTGGAATATATTTTTAACACCCCTTCACATCACAGGGTTCATCATGCCAAGAATATAGAATATCTGGACAGGAATCATGCGGGAATACTGATAATCTGGGATCGTATGTTTGGCACCTTCATGGCAGAAGATCCTGAAATCCCGGTAATTTATGGTATCACCACAAACATTAACACATACAACCCCTTAAAGATTGCCACTCATGAATTCGGCAACATTTACAGGGATTTGAAAAAAGCACCAAATTTCGTATCAAAGCTTAAGTATCTTTTTGCCCCTCCGGGGTGGAGTCATGACGGAAAATCACTAACAGCAGATCAGATGCGTGAAGAACGGGAAAAGAACCTATAATTAGTTCATGAATACAATTTTATTATCCAAAACCTGGAGGCAATTTTTTACGGAGGTAATCCACAGTCCTCAAAGCTATATTTTCTGGCTTGTTATTTTTCTTATTGTTCTTTTTATACTGTCGAGATTTCGAAACCGTATGGAGGAACGGGGTGTAAACAAAGCAATATATATTTCAAGGGGCCTTGTAGGTACATTCATAGCCTTTATTGTTACCCCTATTGCTTTTTATTTTCTTTTGAATACTGTTGCTTTGGTACATGGCGTCAAAATTATTGATGTAAGTTTCCTTACTGACTGGATAGGGTTGACATTAAGTTCCTATTGGTGGCTTCTGGAATGTTTTTTTGGTAGTATCAGGGTGGCCTATGCAGAAGAAATATACAGCGTGGATTCCTTTATTAGAATACTTTGGATAGTATTGCCAATTTCTTTTATTTGGCTTCGGATGTCAAAATCAAAGGTCGGTAAATTATTTATTATTCCTATGATTATTGGTGTTTTGATCATTACAAGATATAAAACGGCACCACCTACTTTTATTACAGAAGATAAAGAACTGATTAATAAAATACCGGTCCTAAACTGGTTTTCTGCAGACAGTAATAAAGCAAACGATGATAAAAAATCTATAATTACAAAAGATAAAAGAAAATTACTGGCCGGAGGGCTTGCTGTATTAATAATCGTTGGATTTATTGTAGGTCTGTATTTTAAATTCAGAATTGCCGGCCTTTTTATCACTTTAGTAGGTTTGTTGGGCTTCGTTCTGATGGCCCCACACGAAAAAGAAGTAAGGGAAACCAAACACCCTGATTACCACCTGGACCTCGATAGTTTGATTTTCAAAATGGACAGCTTATATATTTCAACAGGAGAGAGTATAGCTGTATATGAAATCAGTCAGAAAATAGAATCTGCATTTAAAGCACATATTGAAGCAGGTGATCTGATAAGATTTCCCGATTCATTATGCAGGAAATATGAATCGTATTTTTATGACAGATGTCAGCAGAGGGATTGAAATCAAGAAAAAGGAAATCAGTAATTATTAAATCAAACCTTCTTCGTTTAACCTATAAAATTTGTATTTTTGTTTTAATACAAGTGAACAGATTAAAAAATGGGAAGAAAACCAATAGACAAAATACGGGTAGATGACCCTTACCTCAAAGATACATGGGTAAAAGAACTTGCAAATTTGTACCTTCAGCACGGTCTGGGGAAATTCACGATGGACAAGATTGCCAAAAAACTTAATATCAGCAAGGCTACTCTTTACAAATATTTTGCATCCAAAGATGAAATAATTGATGCTGTTGTTCAGTACAAAATTCATGAAATTATCACCTTTGAGGATTTACTCGCCGATAGCAACATAGATTTTTCTGAGCGGTTCTTCGATATTATCAAAACGGCCTCTATTATGTTGGCCGAGATATCAGGACAGTTTCTTCATGACACCAAAATCAAACATCCTGAATTGTTCAGCAAAATGAACACCTTTCAGGACAGGGCATTGTCAGCGTCAGAAAAATTTTACCAACAGGGAATCGAAACAGGTGTTCTGAATGATATCAACCCAAAAATTCTAGCCCTGACAGACAAAATGTTTATACAGGCGGTTTCAAACCCCCGTTTCCTGAAAGACCATGGAATTTCTATAAAGGAAGCCTTCGACAGTTATTTTCTCATGAAAAGTAAGGGGATTTTTAAATCAAAGATTAACGAAGCTTAAATTTCAAGATCGTTTTTATTCCATATTAAACTCATTTTTGAAAAAAAATGCTTTATTTTGCGCTGCAATTATTAACAAAAGCTCAAACAGATTAAAAATGGCTGATACTAACTTATATACTCTAAAAGTTAAGAATGTCGAGGCAGAAACTGACAAGGCAGTAGTCCTTACTTTCGACGTTCCTGCTGAATTAAAAGATAAATTTCACTACAAACACGGACAGTACCTTACTCTGAATTTTAAATTCAAGGGAAAGAACGAACGACGTGCCTACTCTCTCTGTTCGTCTCCAAGCATGGATTCAGATATGAAAATAGGCGTCAAGAGAGTATTCAAAGGACTGGTTTCCAATCACATAAACGACAACATAAGCCCCGGAACCGAGATAGATGTGATGCCTGCTCAGGGACATTTCAACACCAAATTGAGTGCCGATCAAAGTAAAGATTATTTTCTGTTCTGTTCAGGTTCCGGAGTCACCCCCATGTTATCTATTCTCAAATCAGTCCTTGAGGAAGAACCCAAGAGTCAGGTATGTATGTATTACGGCAACAAAAGCGTGGACAGCATCATGTTCAAAACGGAATTGGAACAACTCGAAAAACGCTATTCCGGACAGCTGAAAGTCATACACACACTTACTCAGCCGAAAGTCAGAAAAGAAGGGGGTATCTTTGGCCTCTTTGCCAAAAAAGTCACTGATTGGAAAGGCATGAAAGGCCGTATCGATGCCCGAACAATCAAAGAAATCGTTACAGAAAACCGCAGAGGTACTACGCCTGTTGAATGTTTTATGTGCGGCCCGCAGGGAATGATGCGTACCGCAGAAGACACCCTGAAAGGAATGGGTATTGATGAAAAAAATATACACGTTGAGTGGTTTTTACCTGAAGAAGACCTCAACAAAACTTCTTCTATTGAAGGTAGTGGTGCTAAGGCAACTGTAAAAATGAACGGCAAAAAGATTGAACTCAACCTCTTGCCGAACGAATCTATCCTCGACGGCTTGTTACGAATTGATGAAGACCCTCCTTATTCCTGTATGAGTGGTGCCTGTTCTACCTGTGTCTGCAAGCTTATCAGCGGGAAAGCAGAAATGGAAAGATGTCTTGCCCTTAGTGACGATGAGGTAAAGAACGGATATTTGCTGAGTTGTTCTGCAATCCCTACTACTGAAGAGATAGAAGTTGATTATGATGTGTAGATAAAAATCGATCTTTAAAAATACAAAAAATCCTGTACAGAAATTACTGTACAGGATTTTTTTATGTTTGAATAAAAGAGGCCATTAATTCATAAAGTCCTTCTTGACATTCAGATATTCCGGAATGTGATTGTGATGCCACTTTTTTATCACCTTGCCATCTTTAAGGAGCAACAAGCCCGGATTGGCACGGATAATTGTCTTAATCAGCTTGTCATCGGCTGTCATAAACTCATAGGCGCCATTGACTTCATGCCTGAACTCATCAATATTTTGTTTGGTATAATAATAGAAAGCACGGGTGCTGAAGCCATCTTTTTCAGCGGCAGCAGCTATCGACCCAATTTTTTTGAAGGCTTCCTTATCTGTTTTGGTCAAATCTCCTCCAAGTACGAGAAAGCTATATTTCGAATCGTCGAGAATTTCTGGAAACTCGAAATATTGAATCTGAGATTTACATCCTTCCTTAATGGTTTTTGACTGAGTAAGGTCTGAAAGGATTTTCCATTTTGCATTTCCATCAGCGCCCTTGTCCTCCCACAAATAAGCGTGGTTAGCTATTTCACTTGAGTTAATCAACTTTTCCTCAGAAGTTTCCGTATTTTTATAGGTAAAAATAGTTTCTGTCAAGGGAGCATCAGCAGCACAATCTTCTTTTGCCTTGCGAAGGTCTATCCCTTCGGCAAAAGGCCTGAAATCAACCATCGGTTTATCAAATTTATAATTCTGCACACAGAACCAGGATGCCAGCCCAATAAAACTAAAACACAAAATAGTTCTTAAATTAAGGAAACCTATTTTTTTATTCCTGGGCAAGATTTCTTTTAGCTTATTGGTATTGAACAGCAGAAAAAAGGACATAAGGGTAAAGATAATATCCTTGATAAATGTTTCTATAGGCTGGAGTTTTAGAAAATCTCCGAAACAGCCACAATCGGTAATCCGGATATTTGCATCACTGAAAGCCCCCCATTTTGCAAACTCAAAAATACCTACCTCATCCGGCTTGGAAGTATATCCGGTCAGATAATTGAAGCCCGTTAAAAAAGTAAAGAATAACATCATAAGCAAATTCACCCCGGTAGTTTTTTTATGACCAATTCCCAATATCAGACAAACCCCGAGTACCAGTTCAAGCACAAGCATTACCAAAGAAAAGGCAAGTGCATTGTCATGCATAGTATCCATATAGGGCATTCCCTGAATTTCAAACTGAGTGAAATAATCCTGCATTTTATAAGCAGTCCCAAGCGGGTCGACAGCCTTAACAAGACCTGAAAAAATGAGCAGGGAACCCACAAAATACTGAACAAACCATTGTATAGGGTGCGTAACATTATGTTTTTTCAATTTAGAATGTCCGAGCCCAATAGTAGCCAATAAAATTATAGCTGCAACTGCTATGTACAAAAACAAGGTATAAACTGTCATTTCAATAATATTTTTATAGAATTGTAAATAAAAAAAGGGTGCTACTCCCCTGCTTCTGAAATTTTGATGAGTGCAAAAACCGAATAATTAATAATGTCCTGAAAATTTGCATCGAGCCCCTCAGAAACAAGGGTTTTGCCTTTGTTATCTTCAATTTGCTTAACACGAAATATTTTCATTAGTATCAGGTCAGTGAGAGAACTCCTTCGCATATCCCTCCATGCTTCGCCATAATCATGATTTTTGGCTTTCATCAGTTCAAATGTAGCATCGTGGTACTTGTCATAAAGGTCCACAACGACCTTTTCCTCTAGTTCAAGTGGTGCTTCTTCATTTAGTTCCAACTGAATAAGTGCCATAATACAGTAGTTCACCAGGCCTATGTACTCCGAAGTAACCCCTTCATCAACCTTCATCATTCCATTTTGCTCGATACTTCTGATTCGCTTTGCTTTTATAAACAACTGATCTGTCAATGAAGAAGTCCTGAGGATTCTCCAGGCTGTACCATAGTCCTTATTCTTTTTCAGAAAAAGATTGCGGCAGGTTTTGGTTTCCTTAAGATATTGCTTGAAGGTGTGTTCTGACACGATGAATATTTTTTTGAAATTAATAAATGTTAAAATGAAAAAAGAGGATAACAATAGCAAATATACAAATCCTCAACTAAAAAATTAGTTAAGGAAATTATAAAATATGATTTATATCATCTTCAAGGCCCCGGAGTTTACTTTGGCAGTGTTTAATGAGTTTATTGGCCTGTTGAACATGCTTCAGCAGATCATCGAGGCTAGTCCCCTGACTATCAACAATCTTAACAATGTCTTTCAGTTCGGAAAGGGCATCTTCATACTTCTCCGGCAAAGAAAGCTTTGCCTTCTCGTTTATATTTTCATTATTTTCAAACATGCTTTGATTGGTTTTTGTTATCTTACAGGATTAAAAGTAGCAAAAAAGAGGAACAAGCAGACATTTTCTGTTCTCTTTTGATTGCAATAATATTAAAAAATGAAATCGGGTAGATAAAACTTATAATTAAAAAAATAAAAAGTTGATTCTGTTAACATAAAAACCTCTGTAATCATGGCCAAGAAGAAAAAAATCATTTTTTACTCAACCGACCCGGATGCAGTATGGGATGAGGGAGATGACAACATCGAAGAAACCCTGCCAAATCAGCAACAGAAACTAAGGGTGCAACGCGACAAAAAGAAAAGAAAGGGCAAGGAGGTAACCTTAGTAACAGGATTTATGGGCACAGCTGAAGATTTAAAAGACTTGGGAAAGACCTTAAAATCAAAATGCGGTGTAGGTGGCAGCGTCAAAGACAATGAAATTATTGTTCAGGGCAATCAGGTTGAAAAAGTAGTAGACCTTTTGAAGGGTATGGGCTACAGTCAGACAAAACGGATTGGTGGATGAATTATGTAAGAAAGGGGACCAATATATTTTTTAATATTTGAATTACAATTTTCATTGAAAACGTCATCATCTTTATAATGCCCTGTGAATTATTACATGTTAAAGCATGATGATTCTAAATGGTAGAATTAAAGGATAAATAAAAATGATTAATTCATTTCTTTCATCTCTTCAGTCGTGAATATGAACAACTGAAGACCAAACTTATTTCAGGTAAATAGTAAAATAACAAAGAATCACTTTAATCAAACTCCTATCTGTACAAAGGGACTGAATCTAATTCTCTTCTTCTTCAAAATCTTCCTTTGCAGCAATTTCCATTAACAGTTCAAGCGACATATCCCTTCGGACAAGCAAATTCGGACGATTCTTTTTTTCAATTTCTTCTTTGGTCTTCAGGTCATAAAATGTAGCATTTACTTTATATACCTCCGGGTTTACCTCATAAGAATTCTGTCTCATACAGTTATATTGTTTGTCTTCGTAGATAAGGGAAGAACCAATAAAATCTGAAGCTGTTTTTTTAACAAATACTACTTTTTTGTCGAGCTTTATCAATAACTTAGTATTAATTTTTTCATTTCTGATATCAGGGTCAATCACTTCTTTTAATGTCAGTTCCACCGGTACCTTGTAATAAGAAATTTCGTAGGTATCTCTGGATATTTTCTGAATTTGTCGGATAGCTGTGTAGAGTGGGTCATCGGGTAAAGAGGTCATAAATTCATAGCTATAAGTCCAATATCCAATTTTAGCAACTTCACCGAGTGGTTCTACCAAAAGGACGACAGAATCGCCTTCAGAAACACTCCATGATGTCAGATTCTCATCCTGTCCTTCGGAATGAGCAATAAATGTACCTTGCATCAGATGAAATAATCTGACAATATTCAATTGCAGATCCTGATAATACTGCTTATCAAAAATGGAAGGACCTGTTTCTTCTTTATTGGCTTTAGAAACTTTTTTGGTAGCCGAACCACAACTGAGGAGAAATACAAAAGGGAGAAAAAGCAATAAAAACTTCACAACAAATAGAATTAAAATGTATAAAAAGACAATAAATATATGAATTTCACGCAATTATACACAAAATATATTCCCCTCCAAAGAATTGAGATAAAAAGAAGGCCAAAAAGCACACTTAATCCTGATTAATAACTTTGACAGGCATCTGACGATCCACTTTAAAAAGAATAAAGTCATTCAAAGCATTTTCGGAACGGGTTGTAGGATGTTGTTTGCCATCAGTCAGCTCCACTACTTTAAGGGTTACATAATCTTTCAATTCAGAGACATGAACGAAGCCGTCTCGATTCCTGTCGGCATCTCCTGAGCTAAGCCCCTCGAGGACAGCATAGGTAAAAACGCCATTATTCCAGTCTTCAGATTCGAGAGCAAATTCATAGCCACCTGCAGCCGAAATAACAGTCGAGCCCGTTCCTTTCGAGACATCATTAAATAGCGTTTTCATATAGGTAAAGGAATTTTTGAGTCCGGCTTTCGGGCGTACAAAGGTAGTTCCTGATTTTTTGTTAATTGTTACATCCACATTACCTGAAGCAACCGCAGAACGGCTAACCTCCTCCTCCTTATCCACTTCACCTGAGTGACAGGCATCGATCATGATCAGGCGATTTCGACAATTGCTGCCATCCAACATATTATTGATGGCATCATAGGGCAGGCCATTTTTAGCAGCATCATTAAAATCCACATCATTCATAGCCAGGTAATAGTCGAGCTTATCATCCAACAAACCGTGCGAAGACAGGTATATAATAATCTGATCATCGACAGCTGCTTTTTTGAGAAATTCAGAAGTTTTGATAACCTTATCTTTGGTTGCATTTTCGTTAAACAATTGTTCGGAGATGACATTGTCAAAATACTTGGACTCACCAAATTTTTTCACCAGGTCGGTAGCATCTTTGGCAGCAAATTTCAGATTTCTGTCTTTGTCCGCAAATTCAGATACGCCCACCGTAAAAATATAGAGGTCGGGTTTCTTTTTGGTTTTGGGTTCATAAATAATCTTAAAGCTTTCACGGAGGCTTTCGAGACCTTTTTCATTAAAAACGGAGACTTTCACCAGATTTACACCAGTGCTTAGGTTGAGGCTGAGTTCCTGTTCTACCTGATTGGCATTCTTATTTTTAAGGGAGATTCCTGTGAGTTCAGGATAAGGCACATCATTTATAAACACAGAGATCCGATCGAGTTTATGGTCCTCATCCCATGCTTTGACGTTCAATTTTAATTTATTATTTTCTGTGGTGATCGGCAAAAGCATTTTCCCTGGAATTTCGATAGAAGGCAGGGCGAGTTCACCACTTAATGCTTCGGGAGAAAAGCCCATTTTACTGATGCGTTTTTCCCAGGCTTTGGTATACAGTTTGACAGAAAATTTAGAAACCCCCAGGCTGGTGAGTACTTTATCGGGACGGTTGTATCTCATATCGAACTGATCGATCGTATAGAGGTTGCCGTTATAACGAAAGCCGATTCCCTCATTATGACCTTTAGAGGCTTTGTAATAATTATCAG
>CAJQOX010000216.1 GCA_905480075.1 uncultured Aureispira sp.
ACGACCTGATAAGGATGTCGTTATTGTTTATAATAAAGTTGATGCGCCATGGCCTGTTTCTGACAGAGATAATATTACCAGTTTTTCTTTTTCTTATCCTACTTCAAAATCTGCCCGCATAGATATGAAAGCTATTGCTACGCACAAAAAAGCGCCGATCTATGATGGTGTGGTAAGGATTAAACGTATTAAAGGATATTGGTTGTTGAAAGACAAAGGAAATGGTTACGTCGAACTGATTCAGCAATGTGTGGCTGAAGCAGGTGGAAGTTTACCTGATTGGCTGGTTAATTCTGCCGTTGTTGATAACCCTTATAATACGATGTACAAACTCAAAAAGTATATTGAAAGTTAAATGATTGCGGTTTCCCCTTAATGCTCAGAAAATTAAATATAGATTTTTATTAGCCCCTGAATCTTATCTTTCTCTTCGTATATTTATTATTTTATAATTAATTCAACCCGGAACATTTCCTGCAAAGACCGGATGCGTTGATGCTTACCTCGCTTATTTGAAGCCCTTTTACTGCAACTGAGATCTCTTTTTTCAGGTGTTCACAGCTTACTTCCAGACATTTATTACATTTGAAATGTATGTGGTTGTGAAGGTGGCTTTGATGTGTGCAGGTATTGCTGCATACAGCATAGTAGGTTTCTTCCTGACTGAAGATGGCTTGGTGAATCAGGCCTTTTTCAATTAAGGTTTTGATGGTTCGGTAAAGAGTAATTCTGTCTGTGTTTTTGAGCTTTTTTTGAAGGAGTGAATAGGGCATTGCACTTGCATAACTCATGAGATGCTCCAGAACATCAATTCGGGTAGTCGTAACTTTAAGTTTTCTGTTTTTTAACAGTTCTTTGATAGTGGATACTCTTTCCATTTTTTTATTTAATGATATACAATCGTATATACTCCTTTTTTATCTGAGGGCAACCTTTGCCTGTTAAAATAATCTAGGAGAAACAGTGCTGTTGAAAAACTTCACGATTGTTTAATTCAAAACTTAAATTCTTTATTTTTGTTATTGCTTGTTTTATTTAAATTCAATCAATCTCTAATGACATCTATTATTTTCCTTAAAAAGTATTCTACTGTAATGACATCTCCCAATCTTTCCAGACAGCTTCATAATCGTTATCCTGCAGCATTCGCACAATTTCCTTAGGGTCACGTTCATCAGAAATTTCAAATTGTTCCAACGATTGTGGTTCTACGACATAACCACCAGGGTTGGTTTTTGAACCGGCACTCATTGAAGTGATACCCAAACGGATGATGTTATTTCGGAAATTCTCAGATTCCCGGGTGGAGATAGATAGTTCTACTTCTTCGTTGAATATGCGGTAGGCACAGATTAGCTGAACCAATTCGCGGTCCGACATCGCTACCTTGGGTTCTAACCCTCCTGAAAATGGACGGAGACGGGGAAAGGAAATGGTATATTTTGTTTTCCAGTAGCTGCGTTCCAGATAATCGAGATGTAATGCAGTAAAAAAACTATCGCAACGCCAGTCCTCCAGACCAATCAGCGTGCCCAGTCCTATCTTGTGCACGCCCGCCTTGCCCAACCGGTCGGGTGTGTCGAGGCGGTAATAGAAATTCGATTTTTTGCCCTTTGGATGGTGCTTTTTATAGTCTTCCTTGTGATAGGTTTCCTGGTACACCAAAACGGTATTTAGTCCAAATGGAATGAGTTGCTCATAATCTTTTTGGTCGAGAGGCTGAACTTCGATGGATACATGCGAAAAATGTGGTTTGATAATTTCCAGCGCCTTTTTGAAATAGTCTACTCCAACGGTTTTATTGGCTTCTCCGGTGACCAACAACACATGTTCATAGCCCATTTCCTTCAAACTGGCAATTTCATTGAGTATCTCCATGCCATTCAGGGTCCGCCTCGCTATTTTATTGTCAAGACTGAAACCACAATAGGTACAGATATTCTGACATTCATTGGAAAGATACATCGGAATATACAACTGCATGGTCTTTCCAAATCGCTTCAGGGTCAATTGGTGACTCAGCTGTGCCATCTCCTCCAGAAAAGGTTCCGCAGCAGGGGAGAGGAGTGCTTTGAAATCTTCCAGATTACGCTTGCGGCTGTTTAGTGCCTGACGAACATCTTCAGTATTCTTACTGTATATGCTTTCGCTGACTTCCTCCCAGCTGTACTTGTCAAATATGTCTTTGAAACTGCTCATTGCACGGTTCTTTTCTTTTTTGCAAAAATAGGCTATAAAGCTTGTATTTTTTATTCTTTGCTATAAAAAGTTTTTGACTGGATGATATTTTAGATTTGAGAATGTTTTAATTAATGAAAAAGATGCTCCGGCTCTATATTTTATTACTAAATTTGAATAATTAATAATGATAAATATTCATGCAGATGCAAAGTTCTCAGAAATCAAGACTTTATCAATTGATAAAAACCAATGATAAAAAAAATATTGAACTCGCCCTTACAATTGCAAAATCGAATAGTATTGAATTGTCGCTGTATCGTAATATGTATGAATGGCTGAGAAAAATTGGTAGATTCTCCAAACCTTTTTCTAATAACAGGCAAATGCTGAACAAGCTTTTTTCTTTAAAAGAATTGGTCTATACCCACAAAAAATTAACTGAAATTCCAGAGAGCATCTGCTGTCTCAATAATTTGAAAAGATTGGTGCTTTACAGCAATGAGTTGACTGAACTGCCAGACTCTATTGGCGATCTGTCTGAACTACAATCTCTGATTCTAACTTTTAATAAACTTGTCAGAATACCAGAATCAATTGGAAAGTTGACCAAATTGAATCAACTGTGGCTGGGCTTTAATCAAATGGAATCTCTTCCGGAATCTCTCATTAATCTGAAAAAACTGAAAACTATTTACGTACAGAAAAATAACCTGACAGTGATTTC
Source organism: uncultured Aureispira sp. (assembly GCA_905480075.1). GTDB lineage: Bacteria > Bacteroidota > Bacteroidia > Chitinophagales > Saprospiraceae > Aureispira. The sequence goes on from CAJQOX010000216.1 coordinate 2,906, forward strand.
TGAGGATTTATTAAAATTACCTGAGATCAAAACCTTTTTCATCTTCGGTAATAAGCTGAATCATGAGATCAGCTATTATAAAAATGTAAAACCAGATTGTAGATTTGAAAATTAATGACATTTATTCAGCCAATTTTTTCAATTTTTACACGGATTACCGTAGCAATAGATTCTGCCTTGTTTTTGGCCCGTACCGCATTTATTCCAATAAAAAGCCCATCAATTGTTTCACTGAACATTTTTAGCCAGCGTTCAAAATGTTCCGCCTTCAATTCCGTTTTAAGGTTCAGGTCCAGATGCTTTTTCAATACATTGCGTTTATATTTATTGGGCTTCAGCAAGATATTTTCCCAGAAATCACAGAGATGCGGGATATGACTTTCCAGATCAATTTTTGCTACTTCTGTAAAGATAAAACCAATCAATCCGTCATTCAGGGCCCTTTCATAAAAGCTGCGTAGCAACAATTCTATATCCTCCCGGCTTTCTATATCTGCTTTTTCTGACATAATGTTAACTATCTTCAGACTTCCAGTTCCATCCTCAATAAATGACTCGAAAAGTTCTTGCCCAGAGTATCTATACGCAATGATCTTGATGCCCCTCCATCCAATGCTTCATGACAAACAAAATTAAGTGATTCCAAGGCATCCCATTCATATCGGATGACCTTGCCTTTAATCAGATTTCCGAAATGCGCTTTCACCCTTTCTGCACTGAGCTTTTCTTTCAGAATACTATAATCTTCTTTCGTTTTGGCCATCACACCAATGTTGCATATGTTGTTTTTATCACCACTTCTTGCTGAGGCTATATCTATTAATTTTATCTTTTTCATTATGTATCTTTGCTGTTTAGTAAATTGTGATCTGTGGACTAATATATTCTCGTGGAATCAGGGTAGGAAACAAGCCCAGCCTCATTGATGCTGCTTTCCCCCAGTTCATACTTGCATTCATTCCCGGAGGGCCGTTCAGTCCCAGACAAACAACCGACTGTATGAGTAATTTACCCACATGTGGCTTTTTGTGCCGAAAGGCAATTCTTACACCCACTTCGTTCATTTCGTCTATTCTTTCCTTGTTTATTGGTTGTGCAACATCTTCGTGAATCCCATTGATGCCCAGGTAATTCACCCTTAGTTCATCGTACTGAAAGGGGAGGGCTGCCCAGGTTTCTTTTGCTGCTTCCACAAAGGCTTTTGCCTTGTCATAGGCATAGGGCCAGGAAAAGTAAAATAATTGCTCACTCATGTATCCTTCCATCTGACCGATACAAAGCTTGAGTTGTTCCGGCCTCTGTTTCCCTCGCGCACCGCCGACCCTTACTTTGTTTTCTCCTGTTTCTTCCACTGTAATGTTGGTGAAATCTACGGTCACATCCGGTGTAATGTAGGCATTGGGATTGTGAATTTCATAGACCAGCTGTTCCCTGATTGTGTTGCGACTCACCTTCCCGCCCTGATTTTCAAGCTTTGTTATTGTAGCACTGCCATCGGATTCCACATGTGCTATCGGGTAGCCCAGATGACTGAATTTATAATCCCGGCCCAGCCACTCAGAATAGGCATTTCCTCCCGAGGCCTGACCACCACACTCCAGAATATGACCAATCATAATTCCATTCGCCATCCTGTCCAGCTCTTCCTGCGTTTTTCCCGCTAAATCCCAGCCGAATTCATAGGCCAGAATTCCCAGTGCCAGACAGGGGTCGGCAACCCTTCCGGCCAGGATAATATCTGCACCTTGTTCCAATGCATCTTTTATACACTGTGCACCGATGTAGACATTGGCATGAGTCGGTTCATATACAGAGTCAGTATAGGCTTCACCGCTGTCCAGATTCAACAGAGGCAAACCATCGGCTTTCAATTGCTCTAGTTTGTCCATCATGTCATCACCGTCAATAGCGGCTATGTTTACCTCTTCAATACCTTGTTTTGCCAGAATCGCCTTCACTTTTTTGGCAGCACTGTGCGGATTCAGGCCGCCGGAATCTGTTACTACTTTTATCCCTTTTCCAAGACAAACAGGATATAATTTTGCGGCGTGAAATTCTATATCTCTTGCATAGCCCAGTGAAGGGTCTTTGAGTTTATCCTTTTGTAAAATTGAAAGGGTCAGTTCCGCCAGGGCATCGTGCATCAGATAGTCTGCAGCACCTTGCATTGCCACCATGATTGCGCCCATAGGACTGTCTCCGTAAAAACCCTGTGTGCCGGCTATTCTTACTGTTTTTTTATCCATTGATTTTTATATGATTGATTGATTGATTGATTCTTATTCTTATTTTCCGGTCCATATCGGTTTGCGTTTCTGTTTGAATGCCGTCATGCCTTCTTGTGCATCATTTGTTGCCACTACTTCCATCAGGCGTTTGTGTAGAAACTTGTGCTGTTCATTCTCGGGGACTGTTTTCATGTCTTGCAATGCTTTAAGTCCCATGCGGATGGCGGTAGGTGAATTTTTGCTGATACTCTCCGACAAAAGATCCACTTTATAGTCCAGATCCTCATCCTTTACCAGTTCGGTAATCAGCCCGGCTTCGAGCGCTTCTTCAGCAGACCAGGTTCTGCCCTGTGTACACCAGTCTATTACTTTTCGTTCAGGCATGATCTTCAAGAGGCTTGCCATCACCTGAAATGGCCAGATGCCCCGTTTGACTTCAGACAGGGTATAGCTGCTGGATTTTGATGAGATGACATGAGTACATCCTCCCAATAAGAGAAATCCCCCGGCATATACTGGTTTAGATACTTTGGCAATACATGGTTTATGTAATCCGCTGAACAAATCGCCAAGGATGATTCTTTTTTCCTCCAAAGGTATTGTTGATCCCGAATCGGTATCCTTCTGTCCTAAAAGGGCTTTTAAATCGGCGCCGGCACAGAATATTTCTCCATTTGCTGAAAGTACAACGACCCTGATATCATTATTGTGATGTGCATAGGATAGGGCATAGGCCAGTTCCCTTACTATTACTTCGTTAAGCGCATTTCTTTGTTTGGGACGGTTCAGACAGATATTTAATATATGGTCGCTTTCCTCCACCAAGAGGTAGGCAAATTTCTGCTGATGTATGTTGCTGCATTCTTCCTTGCTGTAAATCATAATTTTTTAATCAGTTTTTATTTATCGTTTTAATTATTTTTTTAATTATTATATATCCCAGGCTATCATTTTCTCAACTTCAGATTTTTCCAAAGGCACTACTTTGTGAAGTGTTTCGTTTTTCAATTTATTAACAAGAAAATGAATAGCAGGGGCAAGCCATTCCTCAGATGTTTCATCTTTATAAAAGGCCATGATACTGATTTGATATATCGCTGTAAGCCTTTCAAAAACAGGCTTTGCTGTTGCCTCCATTTCGGCTTGTTCCATATTGAACAATTCCCCGGCCTTTTGCTGAACCTTAATTCTTTCTTCTTCAATAATATTTTTTTGTTCATCTGTCAGCAATTCGATATTCCTTGCTATTTCATCAAACAGGAGTTTCAATCCCTCCGATTTGAAAGTGGCACGCAACATATCCAATACCATGATATTACCCGCTCCCTCCCAGATAGGAAGAACCAAGGCATCCCGGAGTATTTTAGGCATTACTCCGTCTTCAATATAGCCCATTCCTCCCATCAGTTCCATACATTCACGGATACCATAGACGCCATCAGCAGCGGTTGATTTTTTGCACATAGGGGTTAGCAATCTCAATAAATCTTTGGCTTTTTTATCTCCGTTATCTGCCGCATCAAGTAATTTGATAGCATGCCAGGTCATATAGAAATTGGCATGACAAAGAGAGGCTATCTCTGTCAGCTTTGTCCGTATCAGTGCATGACTCAAAGCCTTTTTACCAAAAGTTGTCCTGAATTTCAAAAACTGATAGGATTCTGCCAATGCCCTGCGCATCGAAGCCACTGCGGCCACCGAATTGTAAAGCCGCGACAGATTGATCATCTCTGTCATTATCCGGAATCCCTGACCTTCTTCACCAACTAATTTACCTATCGTATTATTCAGTTGGCATTCTGCACTCGCCATAGAACGGACTCCCAGCTTTTCCTTCAGCCGGATATATCCCAAATCATTCATCCTGCCATCGGGTTTCATCTTTTCAATCAAAAAAATACTGAGACCCTTTGTGCCTCTTATTTCAGGGTTTGTTCTTGCAAGTGCAAAAATAATCTCTGCATCAGCATTGCTGCAAAACCATTTCTCCCCGTTCAGATGATAATAACTGTCTTTGAAATGTGTAGCACGGACAATATTTGCGCCTACATCCGAACCACCTGCCTTTTCAGTCAGAAACATCGCTCCGGTATACAAGTCACCAACCTGTGTGGTAGCAATATGTGGCAACAATCTTTCTTTATCCTCATCGGTACAGTACCTGTCAATAAGGCGGGCCACTCCATCCGTCATACACAAAGGGCAAAACAATCCGCATTCACTCATTGCAAAAAGATAAGCAGTAGAAAAGCCAAGTGAATGTCGCTCGTTTTGAAATCGTTCCCGCTGTTCAATTTGCCATTTTACCGAAAACATGCCGGATTCGACGGCTATTTTTTTAAGCTCTTCATAGGCCGGATGAAATTCAATTTTATTGATATCCTCTCCATAAAAATTCCGCTTGTTCAGTACAGGGCTGTTTTTGTCTGCTGCCAAAGATAGTGGATTCATCCTGCCCGCAGCCGCCTCACCGGTAGCTACAAGTTTTTCATGCATGTAACTCAATCCGACGACCGAAATTTCGCGGGACAAAAAATGTTGCAAAACCTTATCGCTGAAGTAAAAATTGCTGCTCAATGAAGCATCTTCCTGAAGAACTTTGTTCATTGTGTTTTATTTGATTTTTGATTCGTTACAAGATAGTTAAAAATTGGTATTTTGATAACAAAAGTATATTTCTATTGTTTAGTCTATGAAATTTGTTCAATAATATTCTGTTTTTAGCATAGAATTTGTTTAGCTTGTTTATAAATCTCGTTTTCTCTTTTTTTTAATCTTTTATTATGGAAAAATTATTATGGACTCTTTCTGTCCTTCTATTTGCTGCTTTTCTTATTTCTTGTCAGTTTCAGAATAAAAATTCTAAACGTTCTGCAGATTCAGGGATGACTTCAGAACTTATGAAGGATTCCAATGGTTTGGAAAAGATTGTAAAATCTTCTGATGAATGGAAAAAGATTCTTACTCCCGAACAATTCAGAATCTTACGGAATAAAGGTACTGAAAGAGCGTTTACCGGTAAGTATTGGGACAATAAACTTAAGGGAATGTACCATTGTGCTGCCTGTAAACTGCCCCTCTTCGAATCGGGAACAAAATTCAAATCCGGTACAGGTTGGCCTTCTTTCTATCAGCCTGTGCTTTCCAATCACATAACAGAATACCGGGATGCTACCTTGGGCATGGTTAGGGTAGAAGTTACCTGTGGTCGTTGCGATGGTCACCTCGGACATGTTTTTGACGATGGCCCGAAACCTACAGGCCTCAGATATTGTATTAATTCTGAATCTCTGAATTTTGAACGCACAGCAAAATAGGCTCTGTTTATTTTTCATCAATAAATATTCGTACTTTGGCTTTTCAATATAAAATGCTACTATGCAATTATTCTTCAGATTAGCCATTGTCATTATGTTTGTTCAACTCGTTGCCGCCTGTAAAAATCTCAAAAATATGTTGCCGGAAGGGCCTGCCCTGACTGATAAGGAACGGCAAAATGTATTGTCAAATACACCGCATGAGATAGTGTACACTGGTAATCCAATGGTCGATTTCCCGGTGTTCCCTGTTCAGGTTTGGGCCGCTACCTATGAAGTCGATATTATTCTTGTTTCTCAGCATCCGGATTGGAATATGCATGAATATGCTAAATTGAATACTCCTCAGGGTGATTTGTGGGTCATGAAAGATGCTGAGGAAGGTTCTCTCGATCAGTTTGTGATTACGGACCTCGAAAATGTGCAGGAATGGTTGCCCGAATTGCCGGTCGTCAGAAAGTCTTATCCTGTCAAAATCGTAGACAATAGCACCGATAAAATGCTCGATATGTCTTTCAGCTATGAAAATATTAATGGGCAGAAAGTAGAAGCTTCCTACTTAGGTAAAAGACCTGCCACAAAACTCAAAAAGAAAAATGGATCTACAATGGGGCATTCAAGAAATCAACTCATGGTTGCCTTAGACCTGCCTTATCGGGATTTTGGAAAAAAAGCCTCGGTTTCCTATGATGGGAAATCTTATAAAATGAATAAATTGCTGGGACTGATACCCTTTCAAATGGCGCTCAGGCAAACTCAAGGCGGAATAAGTAAAGGTAAGTTTCTTCTTACGGCAGAAAATAAACAATTCTTGTCAACTCATCCTGTTGAACCTTCTCCCGTCATTCAGAACTGGGAGGTGAATTCAATTAATGGAAAAACTATTCTTTTTCAGAAAAATGACTTCAGAACTCTGTGCTACGAGTTTGAGGGTACTGATACTCTTGAGCTAAAGGTTGCTTTTGTTCAGCAATGGAACAAAAAAGAAAAAGGGGTACGTCTTGAATTTTCTCCTCCACTGCCTGACCTAAGACGTCCATTTACGGGTAAATTCACCTCAAACTTTGTGATGGATATTGCAGGAGAGAATAATAATGCCACCGGTACAGTCACTGCTTTCTGGGAAAATAACCAAGCTGTGCTTTTGGTTAATCCTGAAAAACCATGGTGGGTAGCTGACAGACCTATGAAGACTACAATCACTTATTCTGAAAATAAAGCAACCTTGGATATCGACATGTTGCCGGATCCTACTCAGAAATAATTGTCTCTTTCTAAATTGAAAAATGGCTGTTTCCAATTTGGAAACAGCCATTTTTGTTTTGATTTATCATCTTTCTATTCTGAAATAATCAATTTCCTGCTGAATTGCTCCGAACCGATATTCAGTTGAATTGTATAGACACCTGATAAAAGGCTTGATGTATTCAGTTCTATTCTGTCGTTTTTGTTTACTACATATTCCTTTGAAAGAATTGCCTGCCCGGTAATGTTCAGAATGTTTATCTGAACATCTGAAAATTCATTCAGGGTCAGGTCAATATATACATTGTCACTTGCAGGGTTAGGGAATACCACAATGGTGTTTTCATGGTTGATCTCGGTCTGACCAACGACTATAATATCCAGCGTTACCAAAGTATTACAGCCATTTGCATCACTTACGACAACTGTGTAGGTGCCACTCGTTAATCCTGTTGCAGTAGCTGTTGTTTGCCCCCCTGCCAATGAATTCCAAAGATAGGTATACGAACCAGTGCCACCACTGCCACTTGCTGTAAGTGAACCGTTGCCATTATTTGTGATAGTTGCTGATAAAGCATTTGCAGGTTCTGAAATGATTACAGGTGTGATTACTTCACAACCAAATGCATCAGTTACCGTTACGGTATAGGTGTTTGCTACTACATTGGATATCTGATCAGTATTGTTGCCGTTACTCCATGCATATGTATATCCGGGGACTCCTCCGGTGGCGGTTATCATTGCCCAGCCGTTATTGTCTCCGAAACAATTGATATCAGAACTTGAGTCTGTTGTTATCAGTGCTGAAGGTGGGTCAAGCAAGGTCAATGTGGCAGTGGAAGCACAGCCGATAGTATCTGCTACAGTAACAGTATAAGTGCCTGCTGTTAAACCGGTAGCTTCAGCTGTTGATTGATTTGCTGTATTTGCCCCCCAATTATAGGTGTATTGCCCTAATCCGCCATTCCCGTCTGAAAGTATCGAGCCGTCAGAACCACCAAGACAACCTACGGTAGAAGACATCGTGGCATTGATAGTAGTAAAGGATACTTCAACATTGGTTGAAATAGTATCGTCAGAAGAGTTTTGATCTGCAAGCAAATTTACAAAGGCTACTATATCGGCATTCGGATTGGAAGGGTAAATACCTATTACAACAGGTATGGTGTCAGAAGTCAATGGAGGTAAACTGAGTATTGAACCACTGTTGATAACTGTATTTGCAGATTCTATTACCCATGGAATATCGTATTCAGGATTGCTTGAAGTATTGCTTATCACAAGGTCTACTATAATCGGTGCATTGCAATAACTGGATTGTAGACCCATTATATTATCAAGGGATATATTGGGAGCATCTTTAATCTCTATGTCATCTATCAAAATATCATTATATAATGAATTGGATGGTGAGTTTTCAGTGATTGTAAATCTTACTTGTACAGGTCCTGTGATACTGAATGCAGACAGGTCAAATATCAGGTTCGCCCAGTTCGTACCCTGACTTGAATTTACCGTGTTCAATGTGTTCCATCCGGCACCGTCAAAAAACTCACATTCCAGTGTGTTGTATCCTGTGCCATTTGCATTGTGACTGAAAACCCAATAGGAAAGTATCGGAGATGGCAACCCGCTGATATCAATCAACGGACAGGTAAGGGTGCTGATTTGAGAAGCACCACTGGGCGATGAGCCATCTATCCATGCATAATTTCCTCCGTTACCACTGTGGTCACCTGCACTCGCAGCGGCAAATCCGGCACTTGTGGTATATCGCCAGGCTTCTGAACCACTTTCTGAAAAACAGTTCGGTGTGCTTGTTGTAGAAAAATCTTCAGACCACGGCGCAACTATTGCAGCACAAAGGGTCGTAAAGGTATAAACAGCACTTTGTATGCTGGTATCTCCGGAACTTGTACAAATTTGCTGTACATAATAATCCATGGTAGTCCCGGACGGGAGTCCGGTTGCAGTATAGGGGTTGTTTGTGGTCCCGACGGTCGTCCCCGTCCCGGGGGTGAAACCTGTGGGCCCGTATTCCACAATAAAATTAGTGCTTGAACTCGTGGTCCAGCCAAGGTCTGCAGAAGTGGTGGTAATGTTTGTTGCTGTAAGGTTGCCTACAGGGTCACATCCACCACATTGATGCGTAAATACCAGGCCTGAAGTAGGTTGTGTGGCTACAGGTTGACCGTCAGCAAATAATTGAGCACCGCTTACCGATATCTGATAGGATACCTCTGAATTATAACTGCCGATATTATAAGTAAAGGCAACAACATCAAGATTGCTTACTGAAAAAGATGCCTGTCCTGTAGATCCTCCACTTAAGGTGTAGTTTCCAAAAAATGAACCGTTTACAGTTACATCAAGGTTGCAGCCGTTCCACCCGTCTCCGAAGGAATCCTGCATGTCAATTACATAGGTGCATTGACTATATGCACTATAACTGAATAAAAGAATGAAAATAAAATTTAGATACCGTTTCATAATTTTGGTTTTAACTGTTTTTATTCTGCAACTACATGAAGCAGTTTACAAGTATGTATTTCTGTTTGTTTTATTCTTTGGTTTAAATGAAAAATTGTTGGGTATTTGTCTTGTGATTGCTTACAAGATAGGATAAATAAAATTAGTTTATGCTAGAAATCAATAATTATTTAACAAGGATTGTTCGATTTATGAAATGAATTTGACAAATAATTCAGCTTCTTATATTGAACTGTTTTAATTTAAGTGTTTATTTTTATCAGAATTATTTTTCCTGCTTTGAAGATACCATAATTTGTAAAAGTCAAAATACCATAGATTTACCTTTTGAGAATAGAGGTTTTTTATCATTGGTTTTTTAATTAACCGGAAAATTATTGAAACAATAAATGAAAGATGATACTGCTGAATAAAAAGATAATATTTAAGTATTTTTATTTCCTGAAGTTGGTGCTTTTGATTCAGGAAATATAGATTTTGTAGTGCCTGCTCCGTTTTTTTTATAAAAATCTCACTTTTTTCTATTCCTATATGTTCCAGTGGATTGTCAATGTGGAGTATGTCAATCTTTAGTTTTTTTAACTCCAGACCAAATAAACTGTCTTCATGACCGTATTGAGTTAGTTCTTCATCAAATTTAATCTGATTGAAAATGGCACTTGGTATCAGGAAATTATTGGTCATGAAGGATTTATAAGGCGCTTTACTGCGTTTTTCTGCACTGCTTACTTCTCTGTTCTTTCCATAAAACCAATGTAAATAATATTCACTGTCTTGTGGTGCGAAGTCCTGATAGGTTCTTCCGCCATAGAGTAACTTGGATTGGTCTAGAAGAAGGACATAATTTTTGAGATAATTTTCATCTGTAGTCATTGAGTCACAATCCATGAACAATAGAAATTCGTAATTCGCCCGGCTAGCCAGATGATTTCTTATTTTTGAGCGTCCAAGATTCTCCTTCTGAAGTTCATAGGATACATGATTAAATATTTCAATCTCCTTGTTAAGTTGTATGAATTCTTCGTCTGACCCATCATCAGAACAAATAATTTCGAATGGGATTGGTAATAAAATTCCTTGTTTATGAAGTTGTTTTACTAACTTCCTGATGTCAAAATTATATACGGGGATTAGAATAGATAGCATTATTGATAAATTTGCTCAGGAATAAATTGCATTATTTGATAATATCTTACAAAGTCAGCCCACCATTCAGAATAATTTCTGACATGCTTTTTTCCTGAATTTTACTTTCTATCCATACAACCAAATCAAAATTCGGAAGGAAATTCTTTTCAAATTTTTCTGTACGTACTTCCTGCAATTCCTGTTTTAGTAATTTGAAGGATTCCATGATTTGCTGATTATTGTGAATCCGCAGATATTTTTTTAAATATTTAAATATTATTTTCTCACTTTTGTAGAGAAGTTTTCTCTTGTACATCATACGGTATGTATTCAGCAAAAGGGATTCTAAAAGCTGAAAATTACCCAATTCGAAATGCGTGAGCATATTGATTATCATTGCCCCGGAATAAATATATTGATGTTGTTTGACTACCTTATTGTCAAAAACATTTTCGATGCTGTAACTCGCTTGTTGTGGCATCTGATTACACAAAAAAATGGAGGTTTGTATATAGTCTATAACCAATCGCCTGAAATCTCCTACTTTATCATATATCCCTTCAATTTCTTTTCTGTTAGTAGTCTGATAATCTAATGCTTCTTTGTATTGATAGGACCTGAGGTAATACTCAAGTTTAAATTCAATGACTCTTTCTTTTACTTTTACTGTAACATGAGAATCATTTTTAACATGTTCATGTTCCAGAAGTGATAGCATTTTCATACAATTACTCCAGGCCTTGTCGAAAAGAACTGCCTCAAGCTGTAAAAACATCAGGTTGTTAAGATTAGCTACATATTCTTCAATTCTTGATTTTGGTATTGATTTTAATGCCTCCAATTCATTAACAAATTCTTGCCAGTACTCAGCAGCTTTTGCATAATTGCCTTCATATCTGCAAATAAATCCGTTGAGAAACAAATGCATGTCTTTTGCACTTTTTGATTTTGCCAGTGAAATGTCCTTCAGCAGAGGGTGTTCTTTTAATTCCTGAATCTCTGCCATTTCAGTTTCGCTGCGTACCACTTCTTGTTTGTGGGTAATGAAAAGAGTTTTTAACTGTAAAAACTGAAAAGTAATGTCTGTTTTATAATGTTCCAGTAGGGTTTCTTCTTCTTCGAGGTTTCTGTCAAGATAGGTTTTTATTTTGCTCAGGTCCCGTTGTTCCATATACGAATTTCCCTGACTTGACAGGGCAATTAGCATCTGAGGGAATTTTTCAGATTTACGGGCGGTCTGCATTGCTTTGTCATTAAGGGTGTCTGCTTGTTTGAACAATCCCTTTTTTTGTAATATCTTGGCCTGATACAACAACTGATTGATTTTTTCCTGCTCTGAGTTTTTTAAATGATAGAGATAAAGGGCTTTAAGTATTAAATTGTATAGGCGGTTTTTAGAAACATGAAAGTTCTTTGCAGGAATCCTCCCTGCAAAATCTTTTCGGATTTTATCTTCATTGTACTTTTGCTGACGATCGAAGGCATCAAATAATGCCAATTGATTTTCAGTACCCTTACTTGTAAATGCTTTAGCTACTAATTTGATATAGCGCTTTTCAGATTGATTGAGTGAAGCGATAAGCTGAAATAAATCGTCTGAAAATTTCATTTTTCTTGATGCGTTTTCCTGAGATTGATAATATGATAGTAAGAAACGTACAGAATTAAATGGTATTGCTATAAAAGAGGGTTTAAACAACACGTCTTTTGCAAATATATGTATTTTTGAATTGAACGGATAATTTTGATTGTTATTTTTTTTGATTTGTAATATTAATATTTTGTCTTAATGAATTTCATTGTTTCTGTTTTTTGTGAATGTTCAAATCTTATATAATAAATTCCCGGAGAATAACTATCTGTATTTATTTCTGTTTTTCTATTCCTGCATTTTTCAATATTTCTGTACATCAGCATTTTTCCGGAAGCGTTAAATATCGATAATGAAAGTTCTGTTTCTATTTCAAATGATGTTTCTACATATAATTTCTGAGAGGCAGGATTAGGATAGATTTTGATTTGTTCCTTCTTGTTTTCAATGATAATATGCGATATGATAATCATAATATCAGACGTGTCAGTGCATGAATTCATATCACTAAGTGTTACACTGTATATAGTGTTTGATTGAAGACCTGTAGCAGTAGCTGTTGTTTGTCCACCGGTACCGGAGTCCCATAAATAGTTGTAGCTTCCACTTCCTCCACTTCCTGTTGCTGTAGCAGTACCGTCTCCGTTGTCTGAAATGGTCAGCGTCAATATCACAGGGTCGTTAAGACTTACAGTACTTGTCATAAAACAATTATTACTGTCAGTAACTGTAACAGTATAAATTCCGGCTACAAGATTGTTGAGTACATCGGTGGTGTCTGTGGTATTCCATAGATAGGTGTAGGGGAATGTACCGTTTGAAGGACTTATTGTTATTGTTCCATTACTGTCCCCGGCACATAGTATCGCACTAATTGAATCGCTGATTGCTATTGTAATATTTGCATTCAGGCTTATTGCTGTTGTATCTGAACAACCTATAGAGTCGGTAATAATAAGCTGATAGTTTCCTCCAGCCAATCCGCTGATATCCGCTGTAGTAGCCTGAAATGAAATGCCCTGCCATAAATAAGTGTAAGGTGCTATTCCGCCCGATGAGATTGCCAACAAACTGCCGTTTGTGTCACTACTGCAATAAAGACTGTCTGTTATCGTTGTTGATGCATTGGTGTTTGAAACATAAATTGTTAGGTTTGTGCTGTCATTTGAGGGGTCAGGGTCCCCGGGAAGATGTATGTAAATATTTAATTCTGAACCGCCTGAGCTTGCAGTAAATGAAGGGATTGAAAAAGTATCCGAACTCATTCCTGACAGATAAATTATGGTGTCGCTGAGCAGTACGGTACTGTCAGAAATAATCGTATAAATTATTGAATCAGCATCTGAAGGGGTTGTATTACTTATTATAAAGTTTCCGCTTATGTCAGTTGTGTTGCAAAAAGAGGTGTCTGAATTATAAAAACTTACTACTGCATCGGTTACAGGTGCCTGTTCAATTGAGATGTCATCCAGAGAAATATCTCCCCTTGCACTTCCCCCGGAAACAGCCCTGAATCTGATCATCAATTCACCGTTATAGCCTGTCAGATAAAGTACTCTTTTTTTCCAGGGGCTCGATGCTGTACTATGTTGTTCTCCTTTTATACTGTCCGCTTTTTCCCATGTACCGTTATGGTATATTTCAGTGTATAAATTTCCTGTCTCACTGCCATACATATGATAATAATACTGCAAAGTTGCCTGGTTTAATGAATCTATATTCACTAATGGAAGCATAAGTATAGTTTCTGAACCGTTTAGTGATCCTGTTGCTTCTGTGTAGAAATATTTAATTCCGCTTTTTGCAGAAAGAGGTCCTGTGTTATTTGTAGGTGTTGAACCATTGTCTTCAATGTTCCAGTTATAAGGTCCTTCCCCTGTGGTTGTCCAGCATTGTGAATAATCCATATTGGTTGTTGTAGAATGAAGCTCAATACTATCTGTCCAGGGGGCCAAAACAGCGTCACACCGCGTTCTGAAAGTAAGTGGCCCTATCCAGACACTACTGTCTCCTGTCCCACATACTGATCTCAGATATACATCGTAATAACTATCTGATTGCAATCCTGATATAGTATGTATATTGTTTCCTGTCATCGTATCAGTTCCTGTACCCATCGTAAAACCTGAAGGACCGTATTCTATCTGCCAGTTGTTTGATCCATTGCTTTGAGTCCATGTTAGTATTGCTTCATCTGTATCGAGGTGTACAAGGTTTAGGTCAGTGGGTTCAAAACAGGAAATGTTGGTAAACGTAATGTCATCAAGGGATATGTCCCCCATTGTGATACCCGCAGAAACAGCCCTGAATCTAACCTGAATAGTTCCGCTGAACATATTCAGACTCAGTTGTTTCTTTTTCCACTCATAAGCCTGGTATTTTTGTTGTTCGCCTGCAATACTGTCTATAGTTATCCAATTACTGCCATTATAAACATCTGTATATAATGTCCCGGTATGTATGCCATGCATATGATAATAAAATTCTAGCGCCGGATCGCTTGTTGTACTGATGTCTGCAAGAGGTGAAATAAGCATTGCCTGATCATTTGATTGACCGTCTGATGATTCAACATAAAAATAGTTGCTGCCACTTCTTGCTGACAAAGGACCGGTCCCGGCTGTTGGTGTGGAACCTCCTCCATCAACATTCCAGCAATAGGGTATGCTTGTACTTGAAATGTTTTGTGTAGTCCAGCATTCTGATTCCTGAAAGGATATATTCTGATTGTGATTTTCAACATTTTCTGTCCAGGGGAGCGACCTTGCAGTACAAAAGGTTTTAAAACTGATTGGCCCCACCCAGGCACTCGAATCCCCTGCATTACAGCTTGAACGTATATAATAATCATAGTCTGTATCGGCAGTTAAGCCATATAGTAAAAAAGGGTTACTTCCTGTCTGTGAATTGATTCCTGTACCTTGAGTAAATCCGTTGGTTCCCCATTCAATATCCCAGGAAGTGGCATTCCCGGTTTCAGTCCATATTGCTGTGGCACTGCTGTCGGTGACATTTATGACGACTGCAGAAATGGGTTCATAACATAAAACACTGTCAAAGGCAAGATCGTCTATAGAAATATCGCCCTGAAAGTTACCATTTGACCTTGCCCTTAGTCTGACTTTCACTATTCCATTCCATGCAGATAAATTTACCTGTCGTTTCAGCCAGGGGTCGTTTTGATTTGTTTGTTGCTGTCCCATAATACTATCGGCAGTTATCCAGTGGTTGCCGTCATAAACATCCGTAAACAAATCTCCCATTGCTACTCCATACATATGATAGTAAAATTCAAAGACAGGGTTTGATACGGTGCTTATATCTGCATAAGGACTGATCAGACTCGCTTGGTCTCCGACAGTGCCGGAGGTTGCTTCAATGTAAAAATATTTGTTGCCACTATAAGCATTGGCAGGGCCTGTTCCGTTTGAAGGTGTGGACCCCCCGCCGTCAACATTCCAGTCGTATGAAAAGGTGGGGTCATTTGTCCAGCAATTCGAGGTGTCGAAATTGAAGGTGACATTATGACTTTCTACATCATCGAGGTAGGGCAGGGTCAGTGCAGCACAAGGCATGTAAAAACTAAAAGGCCCGGTTGCACTACTGCTGTCTCCACCAGGACATAATGAAATTACATAGAATTCATATTCAGTCGATGTGCTGAGGTTTCCTATTGTAATAGGGTTCGATGTTGTGATACTGTCATTGCCGTTCCCGGGCAGGAATCCTGCATTGCCCCATTCAATTATCCAACTTGTGGATGTGCCTTGTTCCGTCCAGCCTAGACTTATCGTAGCAGGATCAATGATTGTGGCACTGAGATTAGTAGGTGGGTTGCATAATGAGTTGTAAATGCGTACATTATCTATGAGCCAATAACGCGCCCAGCTATTATTGTCATTGTATCTGAACCGTATACGCATATTGGCATTTTTGTAGGCTGTAATGTCAATATGCTGATAATCGGGACTGCTGAATGCCCCCACAGAGTTTCCTGTCTGTGCAAGTAAATTAATCCAGGTGTTGCCGTCATAAACTTCAACGATTGCCGAGTCGCTGAAAGAAAATCTGTAGTATTGCTCAAAATCGAGAAATAAACTCACCGCTGTACTTGCATCAAAAGAAGGGCTTGTCAATGTTTCTATCATGTGGTTTCCACTCCCGTTTGCATCACTGTCAACAAAGGCAGCGTTTGTTCCGTTAAGGCTGTTTGTACCTATCATGCCACTCGCCCAGCTGTCGCCTGTTGTTTGTCCTGCATCTGTGATTATCCAGCCAACAGAAATTGAACTGTCAAAATTTTCCTGTAGATAGTTTTGGGCTGATGAACAGGTAGCAAATATCAGGATAATTGCAATTGTTATGGGAATTTTCATCACTTGTGTTTTTGGGTGATTTTCAAGTTAATTTCTTTTAAAATATGAAGGGAACCTTAAATTAATCAATAATTTTATTATTACATAATCCTTTTGCATTTCATTAGTTCACTTGACCTTTTTTTATATACTTTAATAAAATTATATTTTGATTAAAAAAAAATAATTGTTAAATTTGTGCGCTATGTATAGATAATTGAAATTCTACTTTTATGAAAATGAATCCCAGAATAGCCAGAAATCCTGAAGATATTCCGGCAATAGAGTTTAAAAAAATGAAGGCACTGATTAAAAAAGATCTGAAACGCCTCGAAAAAAATACCTCAAATGAAAAACCCACCCCGGTAATCATTATTGCCAATCATGAATATCCCGATAAACCCGGACTAGGATTTATTCTCTTCGGTAAATGGAAGGCAAAGTTTAAAACCTATGCCAAAATGGAAGTCGCTAAAAAAATCCACTCGGCGCTATAGGCCTCGCTTATTATAATGGAATTGGTCCCGATGGTCAGAAAATTGTTCAGATCCAACTGGCTAAGGGTAAAGCAAAAAAGAAAATTGCTAAAATTCAGAAAGGCCTGAAAAAACTTATCCCACAGGCTACGTGGAATCTCGTGTTTACAGAAATGAAGGAAGATGATCTCGATTCATCTGTAAAACAGATTGATGCCGCTCCGGACAAGGAAGAAGTCTTTGAAGATGCAGGTCTCAATGATAAAGGTCAGGTAGAAGTAGCTGATGACCAAAGTTATATCAAATTACTCAGCTCCAACCTGAATGAAATTTCTACTACCCTCAATTCAATTAAAAGTACTGTTGTTCCTAATTTAAATGCAAAAAAACTGGCAGAAAATGATGCCGATAACGTGGCTGATCTCGCCGACCTGATCGAAGAATGGCCGGAAATATACAATGAAGGAAATGTCACTGTACAGAAGGCCTTTAATGATGTAAAACCCAAAGTGGAGAAGATGAAAGTGCAGGTTTTGGCCTTGCTAAAAAAAGTGAATGAATTAGCTGATGAAAATCCTGTTATATCTCCTGCTAATATATTTAAACCCGGACAGAAACCAGATGCTAAGTTTGATTCAGGCCTCAGCACAGAATCTATTCAAGCTATGTTCAAAACTCAGGAAACCGGCTCCCGAAATTGTGATGTCGCTTCCAGGTTTATGGTTTACCGATATATGGAAAAACAAGGTTTGATTACCATGGATGTAAGTAAAATACTTAATTCCAAAGGCCAGATCGATGATAAAATTACTAATGAAGCGCATCTAAATAAATGTATCAAAAGTAAATCCGGTAAGGACATTACCATAGGGTCTATTCTCTCTGCCCCCGGAGGTAATATTCCTCTTGTAAAAGAAAAGAACGGTAAACATATTCCCACTCCTTTATGGAAAAAAGCGCTTGCATATGTAAACAATAAACTAGCTAAGGGTATTCCGGTAGTTGCTGGTGTAAGCCATCACTCAGGTTCTTCCAATGTTGATGGAACTTCTGACCACTTTATTGTCCTTGTGGGCAAGTCAGGAACCGATTATTTCTATATTGATCCGGGGTCTTCGTCTATGGGGGCTAAATTTGGAGAAAATAAATTATCGCTCGATCCGGATACTGAAATGCTTAAAGATGATAGTCCCGCTATGACTTCTAAAGGCTATTATTACCTCACTACAGTTGCTGTTTACAACTCTGACAGAGGGAATGATGACTGGATGAAGGAACAGGATAATACAATTAAAGTAGAACTCACAGAAGCTAAAATAAATGACGCAGTAGGAGAAAATGCCAAAAATAATGAATCGGATGTCCGTACCGTACAGAATCTGCTCCTCAAAGCCGGTGAAAAATTGCCCAGGTTTGGCCCGGACGGGGACTTCGGTGGAGAATCCAAAAAGGCGCTCATCAGCTTTCAAAAGAAAATGGGAATAAAACCCAATGCTCTTGTTGAACCCGATAGTAATACTTGGAAGGCTTTGACTGGCAGGGAATACGTTAAAGAGAATAGTAATAGCGATAAAGATGAAGTAGTTGATGATAATGTCAGCGATTTTGGAGATGATGGTAGAACATATAATTCCGCTGCAAAAGCTAAGGAAATTGGTAAAAAATTACATCAGAATAAGGAATATTGGAACGATTTCTACCTTACTGATGCAGGAAAAAAACACTTTAATACTACTGAGAAGACATGGAAATTTAATTCTGTAAATTCCCCCGACCTGAAAAAGGCTTTCAAAAACGGTTATATAAAGGATAATGGTTATGGGAAACCTGCTCTCAAATCTACATGGTGTAATCAATTGGCTTACGAACTAGGTGATCAGGTGTTGGGTGAAGCCAATCCTTTTAATATGTTGCCAATGGGAGAAGGATGGACTAATGCTAATGCCTTGACTGAGTTTATGAGAAAAGCGGATGGTGTACTGGTTGACAAAGTTAGTGGGAATGGTCGCTTCGAAAAAGCCTGGGAAATTATCAATAGAGGTAAAATGGTCTATTTTTGCTTTTTTAATACCAAGAAAAATAAAGATGGATCCTATCGAAGTGGTCACGTAGCTACTGGTATACCAACAGAAACACTTAAAACTTCAAAACACCTTGAAGATGA
Organism: uncultured Aureispira sp.; assembly: GCA_905480075.1. Taxonomy (GTDB): domain Bacteria; phylum Bacteroidota; class Bacteroidia; order Chitinophagales; family Saprospiraceae; genus Aureispira. Next base: position 21,900 of record CAJQOX010000216.1, read on the forward strand.
CAAGATAGGTATGGTTACTCAGGCTGGCGCTATTATAGGTGAATTTTTTATCGATCAAGCCTTTGGTTCTTTGATGCCTAAGGTCGAAATTTTTGTAGGGAAATTCCATGAACCTTTACCTGGTAATGCCAAACCCGACCCTAATTTGCACTTGGCTATGTATGATAAATTAACTCATCCTATTGGTAAGGGTAAGGTTTCAGGGGGGGTAGGAACTTTTTATAAAGCCTATAAAAAACCTTCAGAATTACAGGATGTTATCGCAAGCATCAGAACCCTGCAACTGCTGCTGGTAAATGCCGGTGAATCTGTAGGCAAAAAAGTAGATGGGCACGCAGGGTCTTCAACCATCAAAGCAATAGAAAATATTCAGACAAAGATTGGAGTGCAGGTAACAGGTTTTGTGGAAAACGGAGATGCTACGTGGAACTACCTGTGGGACCTGTCTAAAGGAAAAGTTCAGGAAGCATTGGCCTCTACCTTGCCCGATCCCCCTGTAAAAATTAAACCCGAAGAAGTGAAATTCCTCTTCAAGGGTTCTGCAAAATCCCTCAATGCCAATGCAGAAGCCGTCCTCAGGGACATCCTCGCAAAAGCAGGGGAAGCTAATGAGACTATCGTCAATACGCTGAGGTCTGCAAAAGAACAGGCTTCTGTTATGTTTCTGAATATAGAAGCCTATGGCCCCGAAGAAAATCGCAAACGATACAAAACACCGGCTGCTGCGTCAAAAGTAGTCGACGCTTATCTCGCTGCCAAAAATGCCGGGAAAAATAAAGAGGAAATTATCGGGGCTATGCTTACCGTGGTTAATGCTGTCGGTGCAGCTAATCTGTCAGGTCATTGCAATGCGGCTAACCCGGCAATAGATATTCACCCTTCCTCTATTAATAACAAAAGCTATTTTAATACTGTAATTAAGTCCGACCAACGTGTAGATGTTATCTGCCCGCCAAAGGATACTTCTTATCATATTGTTATTAAATAATTTTAAAATTTTTAAATCCTGTTTTAATGAAATTCTTTATATCTCTGATTGCATTGTTTTTTATAATTTCTTGTTCTGATAACAGCAATTCTTCAGATAAAAATGATCTGTCGGTCAATGAAAATGATTCTATTGAAATTATTGAAAGTAAAACGATTGAAAAACCGGAAAAAACAAAAGAGGAAGAGGATGACGAAATTACTTTCGATTCCTGGCTTACCGAAATTCCGGAGGCACCTCATTTGGATAGTATAATGGATAGTGAATATATATCAGATATAATGTACTTCACAAAATTAGAAATGGCTATGCCTTATGGCTCTCTTACTAAATTTATTACTGTTGATACAATTTATGTGTATGGTCAGAGCCTGCATTATACTTCAAATTGCGATGCAGACGTGATGCAGCTGTTTTCTCCTGAAGGTGTTCTCTATGAGGAATATATTACAGAAAGAAGATGTGCTGACGATTACCAAACTGATTTTTAAAAAATAAATTATGGCTGAAAATTTAGTGATCAATACCATGTTGCTTCAAGTGGCAACCGAAGGATTAAATACTGTTATACATTATCCGGGAGGAAAATCCGGCGCTACTATCGGTCCTGGCTTCGATATAGGTGCTTCAGGAGTAAAAGCTGCAGGCCTTCAGACTATTCTGGAACTGGTCGGATTGGATACCTCAAAGATTAAATTATTATTGAAGACAACGGTGGAAAATGCCGGAGAACATGCTACAGGAAGTTCTGTACCTAAATATCTTGTTGATAATAAGATGGGCCGCTTTGATGGAAAAAAGTTCATTGGTATAGAAGTAATGACCGCACAGCAATCTCTTGATATAGGTTATCTGGTAAAAAACTATCCGGGTTCCTCATTTCAGGCTAATGCGGACAGCTATTTCTGCCTCTCTGTAGATTTATTGCACCCAGCCTATAGGGAAGTGCTTGTGAAAATCGGTTACGGTTCTCCTGCACTGTTGAAGAGTATAGGCGATAAATTCGATCAGCAATTGTCTAGAATCAATGATTTTGCTAAACAGGGGGAGTTGCTCATTCAAATGTTCTCTGCATTGCAGAAAGAAATGCAGGGCAAAATGAATGCATATGCCAAAGAATTGAATATAGACCCTTCCAATGAAACTGAATTAAATTCACAAAAAAACAAGAATAAAACAGGCCTGAATTGGTTCAATTGCAGGGTCAAGAGAGATTCGGCAAGGGGCATGCTTTTCTTTATCAGAAAAGTACATAAGGTTATCGCTTCGGGAGGCAAGGTGACCGTGGAAGATAAACCTTTGTCTGTTCATGATTATATCAACCCGGGTAAGGAAAGTACTGATATGATGTTCAGAACCAAATATGCAACTTATTCTCCTGATTTGACAGAAAAAGATATTAAATATTATAATAATCTAAGAATAAAAGTGGTAAAGGATAATCTGGAAAAATTTCCGGACCAGGAATCCAAAATCGACAAAGTGACTCTTGAGAAATGTGCAAAATTCCTGAAACAGAAAAAACAATTCAGATCACCGAACAAGAAAAAGGCTCAGTTCATGCTTAAAGAAGCTGGTTTCTATAAGAATAAAATTGACGGGGATTTTGGGAAAGGTTCCAAAGCTGCGCTTTCTTTATATATGAAGAAAAACGGACTGACGGATGCCAAAAAAGCTATGAAGCATCTGCTTGATAATTATGATAATAAATTCCCGCCTCTGAAAACGAATGTTTCTGATGAGCAACAGAATAACAATGATGAAAATAATGAGAATAAAAATAGCAATGATGATAAACAGCCGGATATCCCTTCCGGAAGTAGTCTCTTCGGGAATGTTGCGGAACTCATTCAATCGGCAATTAAACAGATATCAGCTTTTATTTCATTGTCAGACCCTGTGAAGGTGACTGTCAAAGCCATTCAACAGGCAATACAAGCCGATGGCCATATCTCTGCCTCGGTCGGAATTGGTGGAAAAAACTTAAAGCCGGATGTAATTGCTATTAAGTTTATGCTTTACAAAAGAGGCTTCTATGATATCACTATATCAGATTTGGTTACTGACTTTACCTTACTTGATGATGTGGATGTTAGATTGGAAGGAGGGATCAAAAAGTTTCAGGCGGCTAATAATGTCCGTAACCCTGATGGAAGGGTAGATGTTAATGGCAATACCCTGAAGTGGCTGACTAATGGAAAGCATTCTGCTGATGATAATAATAATGAAAATAATGCTCAGAATGATGAAAAGATAGGTGATGAAGTTCAGATAAAAGCAACTGCTTTGGATGCTTCTGTTTTTCCCTGTTTTAACTGATGGTATTTTAATTGTCATTTCTCTGCTCATAAAAATTAGATAATAAACGTTTTCATCTTTATTTAATTTTTAATTACTTAATTTGTATGTAATAGACCAATAATATTCTGATTTTTATTGTTATTATATATGATGATGCAAGAAATAAGGCACGGTTTTTTATACTGCACCACACTTTTTTTTTCTATTCTTTTGCTGAATGTTTTTAGCACTGTAAATAGTTATGCTCAGTGTGATTCCCTTGTTTTTAGTATTGATCATGATTCCCTTTTGCTCTGCAATAACGACAGCAACGCCACTGCCGGAGTATTTATTCAGCCTGTACAGACTTTGTTGATCTCTGAAATGAGTCTGGGAGACATTGACTTTATTGAAATTACCAATGTTTCGGGTGTCAGTCTAAATATTGATGGTTATTATGTAGCAGTAAGCAATTCTTATAGCTCTATAGATTCTGTAAATCCAATACGTTGGAATCTTTCTGGTACGGTACCGCATGCATGGGTCGATTACAGGGAGGATGATTCTTTGTCTGTAAGTAATGCCTGGGGTAATGATTTGTTGTTCGAAAGAAGCAGCCCGGGATGGATTTTGATTTTTGATTCTACCGATATTATTGTGGATGCCCTTTTCTGGGGGTGGACCGCTGCAGATATTCTTGCTTTTTCTCCTCAGATTAATGGTAATACTGTTTCTTTGGGTAGTCAGTGGCAGGGTGATGGCGTAAATGCCGTCTGCAATGATATTTACAATCGCAGCACCAATATTGATTCTGATAATTTATTTGATTGGGGCTGTATTCCGAGTAGTAAACTTACTGTTGCCAAGGGGGTTTTAAATCTATCCTTTTTCTTTCCGACGCTCTTATGGAGTACCGGTGATACAGCTCAAGTTATTTCAGGGTTGAGTGCAGGGATACATTCTATTATTATTACAGATGTTTACGGATGTCCGCATTTCGATACAATTATTGTATCAGAACCGCCACAGCTTTCAACATTTGAAATGACATTGGATGCCCTGTGTTCTAATGATAATTCAGGTTCTGCAACAGTTTCTGCTTCTGGAGGGACCGGAAGTTTAGTATTCAACTGGGGAAGTGCCGACCCTGCCTTTTTACCTGCAGGCCCTGCCTTTTATACTGTTTCTGACAGTAATAATTGTCTCTTTTCTGATTCTGTATTTATCCATTCTCCTCCGCCTGTGACTTCTGTTTTAGCATCATTAGGCAATATCCTTTGTTTTGGAGACAGTATGGGGGGGATGCTTAGTGCATCTTTATCTGGAGGGACACCCGGCTATTCGCTATTGTGGTCAACCGGAGATTCTTCTATGGTAATTACAGGCTTAAATAGTGGGACTTATTCTCTTGTTATTACTGACAATAATTCCTGTATATTCTCAGATTCTTTTTTTGTCTCTCAGCCTGCTGCTGTCTCTTCCTCAGTTATTGCTGATGATGTTCCCTGCTTTGGCGACACTACAGGTGGTACTGCTGTTGTATCAGCTGCAGGTGGAGTTTCAGGTTATACGTTTTTGTGGAATACCGGTAGTACCTTCCCATCTGTTTCTGATCTTGGTCAGGGTACTTATTTTGTTACAGTTACCGATTCAAATGCTTGCAGTTCAATTAGCTCAGCAGTTATATCAGCCCCTGCTCTTTTGACCGGAAACAATACATTTAGTAATGTTCTTTGCCTGAACGGCAACTCAGGTAGTGCCGCTGTTATGATCTCGGGAGGAACACCTGCATATAATTATGTTTGGTCCAACTCCGAAACAAGCTCGGTTATTTCGGCCCTTATTGCAAATACCTATTATGTCACGGTTACTGATGATAAGGGCTGCCTGTTTCGGGATTCTGTAGTTGTTTCAGCACCGCTTACGTCTGCTATCAACACTTTTACTGTCACCAATGTACTATGTTCAGGTGAATCTTCCGGTGCACTTTCCGTATTGTCTTCAGGCGGTACTCCTGCCTATTCTTATTTGTGGAGCAATACGCCAGTGGATACTTCTATTATTAACGAAATTCCGGCAGGAATATATATGCTTACTACTACGGATAATAATGGTTGTACTAATATTGATACCGTTCAGGTTGCTGAACCTGCTTTGCTATCCGGCAATTTTTTAGTTACTGATACTCCCTGTGAAGATTCTCTTGCCGGTGAAATAAGTATTGTCCCTACCGGTGGATCCTCTGGTTTTAGCTATCTGTGGTCAGATGGAAGTAGTGGTTCTGATATTAGTGGTATAGCTGCCGGAATCTATTCAGTTACACTCAGCGATAATAACGGCTGTACTTTTATTGGTGCAGATACTGTTTTAAGTGCTTTCAGACCCTTATTGAATTGTTATGCTGCTCAAAGCCCAACGGTTGATACTATTATTCAATGGGATGAGGAACTGTTTATTTCTGCAGGTTATGATCAGACTGCTGATTCTGTCGTCTATCTGTGGGAGGAAATATCATCTGTAGGAAATATCATTATTGATGAAGTAGCTGCCCCCTTTACAACTGTCAATCCTTCCCCCCTTAATGATGTCAGTTACTTGCTAAAGTTGACGGCCACTTCTGCAGATGCCTGTGTGTCGACCTGTTCACTTACTGTTCATGTATCTATTGATGACTTGATAGGGATGCCGGATGCCTTTTCTCCTAATAGTGATAACATAAATGATTATTTTTACCCCGTAGGACTGGATAATAAATTTATATTGGAATTTCTGATAT
>CAJQOX010000217.1 GCA_905480075.1 uncultured Aureispira sp.
AAAGAAAGAGAATCAAAAAGCAAATGATTTATGGTTTCATTGGCTTTATAATTTTTGCAATTACAGCCCTTGTCCTGTTTTTATTCGGTTTATGGATAATCGCCCTTTCATTCGCAGCATCAGCTTTTGGCATGATTATTAATGCATTAATGAAGTATAGTCAACTCAGAACTAAGTCAAATCAATAAGTCCCGATTTTTCCATTTTGAAAAACGTCTCCAAAACGGGAACAAATAAAACAATAAAACATACGTAATTCACTAATAATTAGCAACCTAACTTAGTGGCACTGCTTTGGCATATTGGTAAATGTATCAAAAAGTGATAACGATAATAATCTTAAGAATAAATTTGGGTTTTAATTGGGGTGATTCAGGACTTGTGTGAATGGGAATACACATGAGTCCTAACTTCAACCTCTGAAACACCAATCAAGAATAAATTTGGGTTTTAATTGGGGTGATTCAGGACTTGTGTGAATGGGAATACACATGAGTCCTAACTTCAACCTCTGAAATACCAATAAAGATTAAATTTGGGTTTTAATTGGGGTGATTCAGGACTTGAGTGAATGGGAATACACTCGAGTCCTAACTTCAACCTCCGAAACACCAATAAAGATTAAATTTGGGTTTTAATTGGGGTGATTCAGGACTTATGTGAATGGGAATACACATAGGTCCTTTTCTTTTACCACAAAATCAAACCAAAAAAAGTCATTTCGGAAGAACCGGAATGACTTTTTTGGGATTAGAAAAGAAATAGTAAACAGCTATTCTTCTGCTTAGCCCTTTTTCATTATTATCTTCATTACTATATCCTTAAGAGGCCTGTTTGCCCTGTTACATTGTGCTACAGCAATCTTATCGATTACTTCCAGCCCTTTAATTACTTCTCCGAAAACAGTATAAGAACCATCAAGATGTGGAGTTCCTCCTGTTTCTGCATATTTCTTTTGTTGTTCCTCTGTATATTTGTTGCCGTTTCTTGCCTGCATCTGTTTCATCAGTGCCGGACTGACCTTCTGCCCCTGCACAATATAAAACTGAGAACCGGATGATTCTTTTTTAGGATTTGCCTGATCACCCATCCGTGCAGCAGATAACACGCCCTTAAAATGTAAGAGTGTATCTACAAATTCAGCAGCGATTGTATAGCCGGGGCCACCATTACCCAACATAACACCAGGCTTTGCATTTTTTGACTGCGGGTCTCCTCCCTGAATCATAAAGTTATTTATTACACGATGAAATAAAAGACTGTCATAGTAACCTTCTTTCACCAATTTTACAAAGTTATCTCTGTGTTTTGGTGTTTCGGAATACAAGACAATTTCCATATTACCAAATTCAGTCTGAATTTCAACAATAGGAGAATAAACAGGAGATTTGGGATTGTAAATACTTTTGGAACAGGAAGAAAGAAGGACGGTAATCAACAAAAAGAAATAATACTTTTTCATTTTTTATTTTTTATCTTAAAATTGTACAATAGAAGAACAAATCTATTAATCTTATACCAATAAAAAAAATCTAATCAAAATCCCTTGAAATTATTTATTAAATTAAGTAAAAAAACTATCATAAAACATCATTAAAGGCATTTTCCAAAAATGAAACAATTTAAACTAATCAATATATGAACACTTGGTCATAGACTAATATACTCATAAGCAAGCCTTAACGAAGCCACAAGCGCAACACAAAATTTACAGAATGAGAAAAGGTATAAAGATTAACTAAAAATGGATTCTTTAATTTTCAATAACTGAGCCGTCAAATCTTCCGGTCGATAATGAAAAGTATTCATTGCATTATCGGAATTGAGACTTACATCCGGTGGTCTGACCGGAATCAGATTCAGGTCTTTTTGAAGGCAGGGTATAACAAGTGAAGTGTCCAATTCAAAAACATCGGCCATTTTAATTGCAAAATCATACCTTGAACATCTTTCTGTGCCGGCAACATGAAAAATATTCTGTTTAAGAGGAACATCATCATCAAGGCAGTAAAATATAAGGCACTTCAACCATTCTGAAGCCACCTCAGCACTTATCATTGTTCTGTATTCATCTGTAAATGCTTTAACAGAATCCCCTTCAGACATTTTTTTTATGGCAGTGGTAAAGAAATTATCAGCATAAACAGGCGTAAGACCAAACATGAGTGGTAAACGTGCGATAACAACATGTTTGAAGTCCGACAAAAGAGACTCTTCAGCCATTTGTTTCTGAAGGCCGTACTGTGAAAGCGGATAACAGAAATCTTCTTCTGTATAGGGCCCTGAGTTCCCGTTAAAAACCAAATCGGTAGATGCAAAAACCATAGGGATATTATGTTCTTCCGAAGCTTTGGCAAGTGCTAAAGTTGAATATACATTAATGTGGTGACTGAGTGCAGGATGTTCTTCACAAAAAGCAGCATTCGAAATCGCAGCGAGATGTACAATAACATCGGGCTTAGAGGTTTCAATCAATTTTGTAATCTCCGGGGTTTCCAATAGATTGATGCGGATAAAATTTATATTTACATCATCCGGCAAATTGCGGAAGTAAGTTCCTGTGATGTCGAAGGCTGTCTCAAATTTTTTACAAAAGTTCCAGCCCAGGAAACCCGAAGCACCTGTAATCAATACCTTTTTTGGCATCAGTTTTTGTTTGTTGTAGGAGAATTGGATTTCTGTCTTTGATAGGATTGCTGAAAATCGGGCCAGGTAGTTTTGGTGTAATGATCCTCAGCAAGATAATGCATAATCATATCAAAGGTAGGAATATTGAGATATCCGGGTACTCTTTGCAAGAGTTGAAAGTCATTACTTAGAAAAATGACTGTAGGATAGCTCATTTTACCAGCAAGAAGGGCAGCAGCTAATTCGTGATATCCTCTTCGTCCATTTGGAATAAATTTGAAGGTCTTACCATCAAAGACTATATCTTCTTTTTGTTCGGCATTAAATTTCACCGGATAAAAATGTGTATTCAGGTAATGGGCAACTGCTGGTTTTTCAAAGGTTTCGGCATCCATTTTTTTGCACCATCCACACCAATCCGTATAAATATCTACAAATATCTTTTTGGGAGTTTTACCTTCTTCCTTAGCTTTCGAAGACATTTTTACGGCCTCATCCCAAGTCATCCACTTGACGTTTTTACCTGTCAAAGCCGATAAATCATCTTGTTCCGGAACTCCTGTAAAGGAATAGGCAGCCAAAATGAAAGTAAAAGTAATAATTGTCAGTAAAGTATTTTTCATATTTTTTTAATTTCTCATGGATTACATTTGTTTTCTATAATAATTAAAAAAGACCCAGATGATTTGTAAATTTGTATAACATTAGTAAGTTACAAACAATATTTAAAAAAGCAGTGTACTGATTTATTTATTAACATTCGAAAACAAATACAATTCCAAAACTAAGAAAAAAATGAAGAAAGTTGTAATAGCTATTGGCGGTTCGAGTGGTTCTGTCTATGCAAAATTGCTTTTAGACAAAATGCTAACACTTGCCGGACAAATTGAAAAAGTAGGTATTGTTATGTCGGACAATGCAAAACTGAACTGGGAACTGGAAATGGAAAATTGCGATTATGATAAATATCCTTTTGATCATTACGGGAAAAATGATTTTTATGCTCCCTTTGCCTCGGGGTCTGCAAAATACGATACGATGATTGTGTGCCCCTGTTCTATGGGCCTGATGGCAAGGATAGCTACAGGGGTCTCAAATGACCTTATCACCCGTTCTGCTGATGTTATAATGAAAGAAAGACGCCGATTGATCCTTGTACCAAGAGAGACACCCTATAGCCTAATCCACCTGAATAATATGAAAACTATAACCGAAGCAGGGGGAATTATCTGTGCTGCCACACCCTCTTTCTACAGCAAACCCAAAACAATTGAAGAGCTTGCAAATACAGTAGTCGACAGAATTATTGACCTTGCAGGATTCAATTCTGATAGCTACAGATGGTCGGAATAGTGCCTTTTTTTAATAATGGTTAAAGTATGGTTAAATTCCCCATCCGGGAGAAAAAAAGCATAAATGAAGGATATTCTGGATGATTTAAAAAAGGATAGCCGAAATGAAAAGGTGGAAGATTCTTTCGCTGCTGCCAAGTTGATTATCTTCCTTTTTTTCGCTTTAATAAATCTATTCCTTTGGTGTATTATCAGTAATGAAAATTCATTTTTGGGAGTTCTCTTTGTGATTTTCTATTATTTTTGGATGCTTTTTTTAGTTTCCAGCACATACCTCCTCTTAAATCTGTCTTTAAAAACAGGTATAATCATCTCAGATTTCCTGAAAATGAAATTCATAAGCAAAGGCATTAAAAAGCTGTCTTCTTTGTTTTCCATCATTAATATACTTACCCTCTTCAATATCGTTCTTTTTATAATTTTTGTTATTGATGGATTGAAAATGTAAGTTGATGAAACTATCTTTTGAGTCATCAACCATAAATAATTTCATTTTAAATTTTTCGAAACACATACAGGATGCCCACATTTTTGATATCGGGCAGCTTCAGTATTGATTCCATATTAATATCATATTTTCACCCATGCCAAAGATTAAATTCACAATCCGGCAATGCTTTTTTTAATTTGCTGACATCTATTGAGCAATTGAGCATCAGCGTCAGTTTTTTTAATTTTGTCAATTTACAGAGGGCAGCTACCGGCAGCGATTCCAAACGATTGTAAGTAAATGAGAGCTCTTCAAGATTCTTTAGTGTTGAAATTTCATCCGGGATAATAAAAGTTTTTCCTTTTTCGAAAGGGCCAATATAATCCCATCTTTTTATTGAAATGGAAATGCTTTTTAAATTTTTAAATTTTAAAATAATAAGCGGAAATCTTTCCAGAAAATCATCAAATCCCATTTTGCAGACATCCTCCTTTATCAGATAATTATTCAGCAAAAGCATTTTATATTTATCCGAAGCAAAATCGAGTGTGTAATCAAAAAGAATATGATATTTCACCGAAAGGGCATAAGCAATTTTCCCAATACTATAAGAAGAAAATTGAGTAAAATCTCTGACCTTCTTTTTTATCTTTTTTAAATCATCATCGAAAAAATAATTTTTTTTAAATCTAATCACCGAACGGTTCTTCAAAACCTTTATGTCTTCCAGCGAAGCCTTGTTCATCAGCAAGTTCTTAGCTTTTTTTCTAGTTTCAGCCCTATCAGATAATTTGAAAACTATAAAAACCTCTGTCAACAATTCCTCGGGCAGCCCACCACCTTCTATCAACTGCAGTGCCAACGACATATTTTCCTCATCCAGTGACATAATAAGGTTCTCAATATGAACGAGGCCCTCTTTACTTTGCTCTTCTAACAAGTAAGTGGGATGCATTTTATCTAAATAATTAATCAATTCTGATTCAATAATCCAGTTCCAAAGAATATCCTGAGGCAGTTTATCCAGGCCTTTATTGCCACGGGAACTTATCATAATATGCGTAGTACTTTTTTTTATTTTTGTCGTATACTTCAGGCCACAACTTTTAATTTGTTCGGACAGTTCAGACTTTTTACGGGAAGTTTTACCAAGGATAAGTATTTCATCTGCCTCTTTAAAATCTGGTGTTTGCTGCGACGTTAAAAAATCCAGTACATTGTCAGCCACCTTGGTCACTCTGCAATTGAGCCCATAATAAAGAGACTTTAAGTCCATTTTATAAAGCACAGAAATATCATTACAAAAAATTTTAAAACAGAGGAGTTGTTCATTGGGTGGAAGGCTTTTGAATAATTTATTGGTCAGAATATCATCCGTATTTTTTCCATTAGAAAAGGACTTTTCCAATCTTAAACCATATGAATAGTTACGTGTAGATTTACATGCCGAATAGGAAAACCAATTGAAAAGAGCTGGTGGAAAGGAAGTAAAATTATTCTTTTGAATATTAAAATTATTCAATTGAGATAATTTATAAATATCTTCAGGAATAAAAGTTAGTTGATTTGATTCTAACTCTAAACCAGATATACTTTTACAATAAAAAACAACATCAGGAAAATCAGAAAAGGAATTATTGTTTAGATAAAGCAACTTCAGATTAGAAAAATTGCTGAAACGCTCAGGAAGAGAGCGCAGTTTGTTATGGGAAAGGTCGAGATGCCGAAGTGCTCTGAGTTCGCAAAAAGCATTCGGTAAGGACTGCAGTAAATTCCCTCCGAGATTCATCCGGGTAACCATTCTGAGTTTTCGTATAGAGTCTGGCAAAGAAGGGATACTATTATTTTTCAAATTCATCTCGCTCAGGTTAGTCATTTCAGAGATAGCCTCAGAAAAACCATTGAGTTTTGAATTAGTAATTTTCAAAGAATACAATTCTTTAAGGTTGGCAAAGGAATCAGGGAGGCTTTCAAGCTCTGATTTGTCGATTTCAAGAACCGAAAAATTTTTAAGTTTGCCCAATGA
>CAJQOX010000218.1 GCA_905480075.1 uncultured Aureispira sp.
CGCCTCAATAATTGTAGGAATTGTGGCAGGAATGAAAGAAAAGATATTTGTAGAACAATTTGTAAAAGGTGCCAATGATTTGCTGAATGTAGCCCTGATTATAGGATTGGCAAGAGGAGTAACTGTTTTGATGGACGACGGAAATATCAGCGATACCCTGTTGTTCTATGCCTCCAACATAGTAGAAGGCATGCCCAAGGCAGTTTTTGCCAATGTGATGATGTTCTTGTATGCCGGCTTATCCTTTTTTATTCCCTCTTCTTCAGGAATGGCTGTATTGTCGATGCCTGTCATGGCCCCTTTGGCCGATGTAGTGGGTGCAGAAAGGGAGATAGTGGTGGATGCCTATCAGTACGGTATGGGTTTGATGGCCTTTATTACTCCTACAGGATTGATTCTTGCCTCCCTGACTATGGTGAATGTTACCTATGACAAATGGTTGAAATTTGTGATGCCTTTGCTGATAATACTTACCCTGTTTACTATGCTGGTATTAACCATTTCTGTTTATTTATAAAACGTAAAAAAAAACAAATGATTATTTATAATTGCAGAATTAAATGATTAAAAGATGAAACGATAAACCCGAAGAAATCAAATTCATTTAATCATCAATTTACAGGTATAAATTGTATTCTTATTGGCTACAACAAGCGTATTTGAATTTTCCTTAAACAAATCAATAACCTGAAACTTTGAAGTTCCTGCCAAGGGGAAACCTTTCTGAATCTGACCTTTGGCATCATACAGAGAGATGCTGCCGTTTTGAAGGTCAAGGGTTCCTATAAAATTTTTAGCATAGCCTTGCAGCTTTATTTCAAAAGCCTTATCGATATTTGCAGTGTTAAGGGAACAACGACCTGTATTTTTGATAATATCTTTAATCCTACCCTTTTTATTCTTTTCCTTATTATAATAATGCACAAACATCAGGCTATCACTGACCCGGATGTAATCTTTACGTTCATCCCCCACAACATCGGAGTAGACAAAATGCACATCAGAAGTCATTCCCTTCAAAGCCTTCAGAGAAAAGCCTTTTCCCAAAGAATTTAATATTTTTATCTCACCATCATAACTCCCGGCAGCAATGCGCCCGATAGTGGCATCGACCCCCCACCCGCTGATAGGGCTGAGCAGTTTACCACCCTTAAAATGCGGATCAGCACTGAGGTTATAAGCCTGACAGGCACCCGCCCCGGAGGTCATCACAAAATATCTTTCTTTATTATAATTCATATAATCAAAGGGGAAACCTACAGGGCCCACTCCACTGAGTGGTTGCCATCCGGAAAGCGGTTTACCATTTTGATCATAAGCATAAACAAAACCATTGATACAGGCAATAAAAAACCGGGGACCATAACCCAAATCCTTAACAAGAACAGCATTCGCAGCTTTGCTGATCAAGGGAATTCTTTTAACTTCAAGTCCTTCTCTATCGATTACATATATATGATAAGCTGTACTGAACGCATATTGAATTTCATCATTCCCATAAAAATCCACTTCAAAAACCTTTGAACTTATACGATGAGGCAGCAACCTGTCTTCCGGCCATAAATTCACACCATTTTTATCAAAAAGATACAAACGGTTGAGCGTATCCTGAATCATAATATAAAAATTACCATCGTGAGACCGAAGTACCTGAGGGGCAATAGCTGCCTCCCCCTTAAGTTCTGCCTCCCAGGCAATAGTAGTGGCATTCGATTCGACCTCTTCCACCTTATTATAAGCAGCAGAAAGACTTAATAAAAAATGATCGTCCAGACCAAAAAACTGAACACCGACAGGATATATATTCCTGAATTCTGCAAAGGGAGCCTTAATATACTCATGCAACTCAGGCCGGAGGAAATGCCGGAAAAATTTCATCGAATAAGGAGTATTTAACAGGGCATAAATATTGGATTGATTCTGCGCCTGTTTAAAAAAAGACTGAAATTCGGGAAGTTGCAGAATATGCTGTCCTGCATTATGATTTTTAATCCAGCCTTCGAGGCTTGACAGGGAATTGGAGAAGACTACATATTCATCCACGATAGTATAAAAAGGGTTTTGTACAGGATTGATCTCCTCCCCAAAAAGAGGACGAAAAGTATTGAAGGCAGCTATCTGAATAATTTCAAAATTTTGAAAAGTCTTATGTGTCAATTCACCATACTGATCAGCAAATTGACTAAGAAGCCTGCGGCTCAGAACAGTATCTTTACTATGTACAAATAATAAACGGTCATTGGCAAAATTATTTTCATCATCTATAGGATCTTTTAATAGGAGGGCCACTTCCCGGCCGACCCAGGGAAGAAAAAACTGTTCAAAATCTTTAAATTCCACTTCTTTATATGCATGGTAAAGACCGGCAAAGTCCTCCCAGCCAAGATATAGAAAAACAGCAAGATTTTTTGGAAGATATTGAGCGATTTCACTATTTTCGGGTGCTTTTTGATGCGATAATTCCTTAAGAAAAGTATTTTTGGAATCAGGATAAAAATGTCCGCTGAGCATAAAACCGCTTTCCAAAAACCTGGCATCGAGACTTGTCCAATCACCAAAAGACCCCAGGCTGCTAAGTAGCGGAGGCTTAATTTTACTGACTACAGAAGTAAGAGAAGGAAGCATTTTGAAATTGACCAGGACAGCAACTTCAGATCCTGATGAAGATTTTTCAGCTACTCTTCTAAAAGATTCATTCCAATGCACATTACCCCTTATATCAACCAATGTTTCAATAGCTGACTCCAATAAAAACTTTTCATGACTAAGCAAAATAAGCCCCTTGTAATAAGCAAGCGTCATCTTTTGATTATCGGAAAAAATAAGATGGAAGATAGTCAGGCCACGGTAAGTAGATTGAATAGTCTTATGAGGCCTCAGTTGAGCTAGAAAGGAATCAATAATAAATTCAGTATCATAGTCTTCCAGAATGTAAATCCAGTCAGCGTGATTATTGCTGACGACCTGTGCAGCCGATACAAGCCTTGCCTGAGCAGGAATATCAGAAAAATTAAGGGTAGAATAAAAAAGGCTGTCGATAAATGTAATTCCCTTTTCCCATTTATTAATTAAAGAAATATTTAATAAGCCATCATAATAATCCGCATTTTTACCCTCACCATACCTGTTTTCTATATTATTGCATTCCAAAATAACAGCAGCACTCTCAGAAATGGCTTCAAAGGCCGTTACAGTGGAAAAAGGAAGGCGAAAAAAGCCCTTTGAACTGCCCATCCAAAAAATAAAAAAAACCGCACAACAGGAAAGAAAGATATTCCTCCGGTACCGCGACAAGACAGGTTTAAGCAAATATTTCCAGAATAGAAGTAAAAATTCCAACAGAGAACGGGTGATTTATTAAAAATACAATAACAAATGTAAATTTATGTTTAAAAAAACAAAAAAACGAAGAGCAGCTAAAATGAAAGAAGGAAATTTATTATCCGGTTCATTCCTTGATCAGATGTATAAAAGATCAATACGGTGAGTAATTTAATCTTTCAGGCAACGGCAGGAGAAAGCCATAGATTGCGAAAAATAACTTCTTGTAATCCCTCCATTCTCAAAGCTTAAATCCCGTATCCAGGCCCCACCTGTAGTATCATAGACGGTAGAAGTCCAGAAAGTAGCATTTTCACCAAGGTTAAAGTAAGGACCATAGCTTGGGTTCCATTCTCCGGCAGGTAATGCATTGAAGCCGGTATTGTTATTTCCTTTGGTAGAATCCGTGCTGACATCCCAACCATCAACAGACTTTAGAGAAAGCCCCTCTGTACTCCCTCTGAGGTTAGTAGCATTAACAGCCCCAGAGTTCATACCCAGAAATTGTTCCAGGGTTTTCCATTCATCGTCGGTTGGGAGATGCCATCCTGTGGGACAGACTGAATTGGCTTCACTAAAATTGTATAGTCTTCCGTATTCAGCATTTACAGAAGATGGATTAGAGGGGTTGAGGACAGAGGAATCAGTAATAAATGAGAGGTTTTCAGCCATCCATGTCTGAGTTCCTATAGTAGTAATACAGTAAACACGGCCATCGCGTTCATCGGTATAACTATCTGAACACTCTTTTATCTCCTCAGTATCACATGCTGACCATAATAAAGCAACAAAAGCAATTATAACGGCAGACCATAATTTATTTTTCATCAGAAAATGATTTATAGACCCTCATCTAAAATGAACGGAATGTAGAAATATTTTTTAATTATTATTTCAAATAAAAAAATCAGAATCTAAAGTTAAAATTATTTATATAAAACCACAATTTAAGTGGCCGAAGAAAAAAAGGATGTATTACTAAAAAATAGTCTTCAGGATAAATTTTAATTATATCACCTTATCCGATTAAAGGACAATAGATAAAATCACCAGTCTTTTTCAAGTCTTTCAACAAGAATATCACTATTTTTCTGCAAAATAACTGTATATCTGTTTTTTCCTGCCTGTGCAGGAAAAGAAATAAAAAAGTCATTTGAGATCGTCTTGTTTTCCTGATTAACGATAACAATTTCTCCTCTTTGTTTGACAATAACATGAACTCCTTTAATGGCATCAGGAGAAGAGAAAACAATTCTGTTATTTTTTTTATCGAGAGATATTCTGACAGAATTAAGGATATTGGTATCAAAGTGCTCAAATGTAATTAATTCAGACTGCAATGAGTTGATTACAGACAATGTGGAAGTATTCCCTGTTTGAGAAAAAACAGAAAAAGAGCATAAAAGCATAGCGGCAAAAAATAAGATTTTTGACATTGAAATATTATTAATTAGTATTAAGGGGGTTTAATAATTATTGCACGAAACAATTATAACCAATTTCATTCCAAAAACAATAATTTATATTAAAGATTATTAGAATTGTACAATAATGACTAAAAAAAAATGATAGGTTCAGACTTATATTGTTTATTTTGTGGCTGAAGAGCTTAAAATAAAACCAAAAACAAAAAAAATGTCTATTCAAAAACTAAAATTACTGCTACTAATTTTAACAAGTACTTTCTATCTTAATGCTGCCCCGGGCGACACTACAACAGTTTATGTTCACAATGCTGTTGATATGACCTGGTACGGCAATTATGATGTTCAGGGAGTTTTTCCCGATGGCAACACTACCTACAGAAAAGTCCTGATGACTTATACTATGGGATGTGCATCAGGAGGTTGCAGTGACTGGGACTATACTTCTCAGATATTTCTCAGAAGACCTACCGGAAGCAATGATTCCTCAATAACTTCAATAGATACAATCTCTACCGGACCTTTGGTGGTAGATACTACCTGGAATGTTTATGAAGTGATAGAAAACATGGAATTGGGACGGGTAATAACACCCTACGGGACTTATATGGACAATGGAAGTAACGGTTATGACAACAACTGGACACATCGCAATTATTTTGATGTTACAGACTATGTGAACCTGCTGAAAGACACCTGTGATATCCGGGCTTTTTACAGCGGGTGGAGCAGTGGTTTCAGTGTCACTTTAAGATTTGACTTTATTGAAGGGACACCGGCGAGAGATGTAATAGATATTCAAAACATCTATAAGGGATCTAAGGGATATTCCACCTCTTCAAATTTTGAAAGTACCTTCTTTACAAGTAAAAACACCGATGTGCCTTCAGGGGCAACGGCTGCCAGAATTTTTTCTACAATTACAGGACACGGTTTCGACAATAATGTCAACTGTGCAGAGTTTTGTGTCCGTCAGTATACTGTCAAGACCAATGGAAGTCCGTTGGGTTCAGCAACTATATGGAAAGACGACTGTGGCGATAACCCTATTTACCCTCAGGGAGGCACCTGGATTTATGATCGGGCCGGTTGGTGTCCGGGGTCGAAGGGAGATATACATGAATTTGAATGGACCACTTTTAATACCGGGACAAATACCATAGATTTTGACATGCAGAACTACACCTGGTCCGGGGCTCAGTCTCCTTCCTATACAGTAGATGCACATGTGGTCTATTACGGGGCTAATAATTTCACGAATGATGCCTCATTGGAAGAAATCATCAAGCCAAGTACACATGAAGAACATAGCAGAAAAAACCCTTTTTGCGGAAACCCGGTTATCAGAGTAAAGAATATGGGTTCGGCAGCAATAACAAGTATGACAATTGTATACGGGCTGGACGGGGCACAAAGCTGCAGTTATGACTGGACCGGCAACATAGCCTTTCTGGATGAACTGGAGATAGATTTACCAACACTGGAATGGAAGGGTTCTAATTCCGCGAATCCAGTTTTCACTGCAAGCATAGTCAGCACCAATAATGTAACAGACGAATATGTACATGACAATACAATGCAGAGCAGCTATGACATTCCTGAACTTAACACCTGGGGTTTTTTATTATTGGGAGTGAAGCCAAACAATTATCCAAATGAAACAAGTTATACACTAAAAGATGCCTCGGGAAATGTGGTATTTGAACGTTTGCAGGGATCTATGAGCGCAAACACCCTCTACAAAGACAGTATATTTCTGTCTGACGGCTGTTATACACTAAGTGTTAAAGATAGTGGAGGAGACGGATTGGGCTGGTGGGCAAATACAGCTCAGGGAAACGGGACGGTATCCTTTTACAGTCCCTTATTCACCTTTATCACCTATAAAAACTTTTCAATGGACTTTGGAAATGAATTGCGCTATTCTTTTGTTTGGCATAATATTGATAGTGTACAAAGTGCCTGTAACTTATTAACTACATCAACAAGTGCTATTCCTGAACATGAGTTGTCACATAATCTTTTTCCGAATCCAACTACCGGAATAATCACTGCTGAGATTGGTAGCAGCGAGATACAGGATTATAGTTGCAGAGTATATGATATCGTAGGCAACCTGATTTACAATAAGATTATCTACAACAGCAATTATAATCTCTTACAGATTGATTTAAAGGAACAACCTGCCGGAGTCTATTTATTTGAAGTAGAGGGTTCACAGGGAGTCCGGAGAATAGAGAAGTTTATCCTATCAAAATAAAAGAAGTATGCTGAATAAAGAGTTCTGGCAAAATCGTTATGAAGAAGGGAAAACAGGTTG
>CAJQOX010000219.1 GCA_905480075.1 uncultured Aureispira sp.
CCCAATCCCAAGGGTCAGAAACTGGCCTTTGAACGGGCCTATGTACTCGATGATGTTCTGCCACAGAATACGAGTTATCTGGAATGTCATGCAACCGGAACACCGCTGGGCGATGTCACCGAGATGAATTCTATCTCTGATTTCTTTCAGGAACACCATACCGCTCCCCTTTTGGGTTCGGTGAAATCGAACATGGGACATCTGCTGACTGCAGCCGGAATGACCGGCTTGTTCAAGGTACTCCTTTCGATGGAAAAAGGCTATATACCGCCCAATGTAAACCTGACAGAGGCTGTTCAGACCGACAATCAATTCATCAAAGACGAACATATAATCACCCGGGCCACCCCCTGGAAAGGCAAACAGGCCGGCATCAATTCCTTTGGATTCGGAGGAACAAATGCCCACATGGTCATACAGAACTATGAAAAAGTAAAGACCGCCCCTTCAGAGGACATTCCGCTCCAAGAAATGTCGATAGTAGGAATGGAAGCCTGTTTTGGCGATTGTAACAACCTGGAAGACTTTTATGCCTCTATCTATAATGGCAAACAACATTTCAGAGAATTGCCTGAAGGAAGGTGGAAAGGCTTTGATGCCAATGAAGAGCTCTTGAAATCCTATGGTTTTGAAGATGGCAAAGCCCCGAAAGGAGCCTATATTGAAGATTTCGAAATTGATCTGTTGCGTTATAAGATACAACCTACCGAAGCCGAGACATTAGAACCACAACAGGCATTGATCCTGAATGTTGCCGATAAGGCTTTAAAGGATGCAGGAATTGACGAAAGTCAGAATGTTGCCGTACTCATTGCCATGGAATCAGAACTCGCAATTCATCATTATTTGTCCCGTTGGGATAGTGTGTGGCAGATTTCTGAAGCAATTAAAAACAGTGGGATAACTTTGGATGAGGAAAATATTAAAGCACTTGAGGAACAATGTAAGAATGCACTGTATTTCCGCAAGGGCGGACAGACACCAAGTCAACACACAAGTTTTGTGGGCAACATCATGGCTAGTAGAATAGCCGCTCTATGGGATTTTTCAGGACCGGCCTTTACTGTTTCCTGCGGAGAGAATTCCGTATTCAAAGCTTTGGGAATAGCACAGAACCTCCTGTCTATGGGTGAAGCAGATGCCGTAGTTGTGGGAGGCGTGGATTTCTGTGGCGGCTTGGAAAACGTTTTATTAAGAAATCAAAAAAATCCTTTTAATCCATCAGAAAAGCCAAGCCTGAGCATTAACCATCAGGATAAAGGATGGCTTGTCGGAGAGGGCGCAGGCGCTATCGTTTTAAAAAGAAAAAAAGACAGTACAAACAACAAAATATACGCCACTATAAACCACATCGGCAAAGGCAAAGACAGTCTGAATATAGGATACCAGGAAATGGTTGCAAGCGGAATTGCCAAAGAAGACAATGCGGAGATATTGCAATTACTGAAGACCGGGCAGCAGCAGGAGGTAGCATTGGGTTCCGTTAAAGCGAACATAGGCAACACCTGTGCAGCCGCAGGGATAGCCTCTCTTATAAAAACCGCCCTTTGTCTGCATCACCGCTTTATTCCCGGCATACCCAACTGGCAAGGGCCTAAATTTGCGGAAGAATTTGCCCAAAGTAAGTACTATTTTCCGGAAACATCAAGACCCTGGCTATTGAATGAGGGGCAGGAAAAACGTCGGGCAGCAGTAAACACACCGGAAGGCAATCAGATTCAGATGTCCGAAGCCAATGACTATCTCGAGAAGGAAACACCTTTGATACATGGCAGAATGTCCAATATTATCCCCCTGAAGGGAGATAATGAAGCGGAACTGAACCAACAAATAAAAGCCCTGGAAATGGCCCTTGAAGGCAAGGAAAGCCTACCTGAAATAGCGGCTCATTTTTATGCATTGGCCAAAACTAAAAAATCGGCCTATTGTATTTCGCTGGTGGCTGACAAAAAAGATAAGTTGACACAGGAACTCCGGTTCATCAAAACATCTCTCTCAAAAACAATAGCAGAGGGAAGCGCTGTCAAAACTCCCCGTGGTTCCTGCTTTACGGCCAAGCCCTTAGGTAAAAAAGGAAAAGTAGCCTTCGTTTATCCGGGTTCCGCTGCCGCTTATACAGGCATGGGACAGGATATCTTTCAGCTGTTTCCTCAATTGCATAGTCATTTTGAAGCCAAAGTGCCTGATATGGCAGAATTTGTAGGCACAAAATACCTGTATCCCAAGACGCAATCTTCTGAATCGGAAAGACCCAACATACACAAGGATGCTATCGCTATGATGACCGCAGGTGTCTTCTCTTCTGCTATCTACACACATGTACTCAGGAATTACATGAAGCTGCAGCCCGATATGGCCTTTGGCTACAGCATGGGAGAATCTGCCAGCATGTGGTACTCCAATAATGTATGGTCGGCCGACAACACAGAAATATTCCGCAACTCTCCCCTCTTTCAGTCTGAATTCTCGGGTCAGCTGAATATGCTGGCCAAGATATGGAATACTACTTCTGAAGAAGCACAAAAGCGTTGGTGCAGTCAGATATTACTGGCCCCGAAAGCAGCAGTTGAGGCAGCCGTTGCAAAGCATGAGAACGTCTATATCTCCTTTATCAATACCGACAAGGAGCTCATCATTTCAGGAGACAGGGAAAACTGCCAAAAAGTTATTGAAACCCTTGGCTGTAATTCCGTGGAAGTCCCCTTTCAGAATATCATACATCATGATTTTTGTAAAATTGCCCATGATGAACTGATAGAAATGCACCATTTTCCGATGGAAGAATGTCCGGAGATAGACTTTTACTCGAGTGTAAAACTCGAAAAGCTCCCCTTTGACAGCAAAGTAATCGCTGAAAACTCATCACAGGTATGCTTTCAGGCAGTAGACTTTCCAAAAACCTGCGAATACATCTATGAACAGGGAGCAAGAATATTTATAGAACTCGGAGCAAATGCCACCTGTACAGGATGGATAGGCAGCAACCTGAAAGACAAGGAACACCTCGCTATCAGCATGAACAAAAAAGGCAGGACCGACACACAGAGTCTGATAGAAGTATTGGCACAATTGATGAGTCACGGAGTGGACCTTGATATGAGCATTATGTATCAGGACCCTGAAAAGAAAAAGGGAGCACGTTCTTTCAAAAAGAAGATCACGCCCGGCGGCAAACGCATCTTTGATCAGTTGCTCAGCCCCGAAAACAAAGCCAAATATGCCCCTTTTGCCAAAAAAACAGTAAAAAAACAGGAAGCAGTACTATCGATGGATGCATCCAAACTGCTTCATAATGATAACATAGAATACATAACAAATAAAGCTACTCAGAAAACTATAACTGAGTACAAGACAAACAATTATTCATCTACACAAAACACGCAAATCGCCTTGGAAACAAAAACAGTTGAAACGCTTAAGAAAAACAGCAAAAGAATTGGTGAAAACGGTCTTATCCTTCAGGATTATAGCACAGGAGAACACCTTGAAGGCAAAGAGATCGTCTTTACACAGGAAGACCTTGTAGAATTTGCAGAAGGAAAGATCGGCAAAGTCTTCGGACCTGAATACGACATCATAGACACTTACAAAAGAAGGGTCATGTTGCCGATGAATCCCTATTTACTGGTCAGCAGAGTAACCGGACTGAATGGCAAAACAGGGGTATTCAAGCCCTCTACCATGCAGACAGAGTACGATATTCCTTACGATGCCTGGTTCACCACCGATGGACAGATACCCTGGGCCGTATCGGTAGAATCCGGACAATGTGATTTAATGCTGATCTCCTATCTCGGCATCGACTTTGAGAACAAAGGCAATCTGATCTATCGTTTGCTGGATTGTACCCTGACCTTTGTGGACGACCTGCCCTTTGAGGGACAAACCCTGCGCTATGACATATCAATCAATAACTTTGTCAGAAACGGCGATAATTTGCTCTTCTTTTTCAGCTACAACTGCTATGTACAAGACCGCCTGGTATTGAAAATGCGAAATGGCTGTGCCGGCTTTTTCACCGATGAACAACTGCAGGAAGGCAATGGCGTAGTGTATACAGAAGATGAACTAAAGGCCAAGCTCAATGTCAGAAAACCAAAATTTACGCCGCTGCTGAAAACTGAGAAGACCTCCTTTGACATAGAAGACCTTCGCCACCTGATTAACGGAGACATAGAAAAATGCTTTGGCAACGAATCCTATTATGCCAACGGGCGCAACAAATCGCTGGTATTGGCACCCGAGAAAATTCTGATGCTGGATAAAATCACCAAAGTAGACCTGGAGGGCGGTGCTTATGGCTTGGGATATATAGAAGCAGAATTGAATATGACACCGGATGATTGGTACTTCCCCTGTCATTTCCGCGATGATGAAGTATTGGCAGGTTCGCTGCAAGCAGAAGGCGGCGGAAATCTCCTCAGATTCTTTATGATGATGCTTGGATTGCAGAGACTGACAAAAGATGCCCGTTATCAGCCAATTTATGACCTTCCTCAGAAAGTAAGATGTCGTAAGCAGGTAGTACCGTCTAAGGATACAAAGTTAATTTACCGACTGGAGATCAAAGAAATTGGTTTGGTACCGAATCCCTATGTGATCGGAGACCTCGAGATCATTTCCGATGGTATTATCACCGTACATTTTGAGAATCTGGGACTACAACTTCGGGAAAAAGATGATCCAAAATATTTAGAGACAGAAGCAGGAGTCAAAGTATCTCCGCGGTCAGAAGGCGCTCTATTGAACGAGAAAGACATCACCACCTTTGCACTGGACAACCTTTCAGCCTGTTTTGGTCCTGATTTCGCCTGTTATGACGGCAGAACCGTATCGAGACAACCGAATACCGATTTACAGGTAATATCGAGGGTTTTACGTGTAGAAGGAGAAAGAATGAACTTCAAAAAACCGGCCACTATCTATGCAGAGTATGATGTACCCGTTGATGCCTGGTATTATGAACAGAACAGCAATAATACTATGCCCTATTCCATTCTGATGGAGATTGCCCTGCAGCCCTGTGGATTATTGGGTGCCTATATGGGTTCCACATTGAAATTTTCGGACAAGAACCTATTCTTCCGCAACCTTGATGGCACCGGCGAGATGTTCGACCTGCCCTTTGGCACCGATCTGAGAGGAAAAACCATAGAAAATAAATCAGTACTGACCTCCTCTGTTTCACTGGCAGGGACGGTACTTCAGAACTATACCTTTGAACTGACCGTAGACGGACATATGTTCTACAAGGGCAAATCCTCCTTCGGCTTCTTCCCAGGCGAGGCATTGGCACAGCAGGTAGGGCTCGATAATGGAAAAGCGATACCCGCCTGGTATGTCAGTGAAAACATTGATCCCAAACAGTATATGCAAATCAAGCTGGATTCGCTGTATGGCAAGATGAAACTCTTCAAGGCCCCGGCTGATAAGCCACATTATAAATTAGCCGGAGATCAATTGTTGTTGCTCAACAACCTGAAGGTCATGAAGGAAGGCGGAAAATATGGAAAAGGCTATATCCACGCCTCCAAGAAAGTAAAAACCTACGATTGGTTCTTTACCTGTCATTTCTATCAGGACCCTGTAATGCCCGGTTCATTGGGTGTGGAGGCTATCCTGCAGGCAATGCAAACCTTTGCCATACAGCAAGACCTGGGCAAAGACTTTAAGAATCCGAAATTTGTACAACTCGACAATCATACCACTAACTGGAAATACAGAGGACAGATATTGCTGGGTGTGGAAAACATGCATTGTGAAGTACATTTCAAAAACATAGAAAAGCGCGGAGATAAATTAGTTATCATTGGCGATGCCTATTTGTGGAATGAAGAAACGAGAATTTATCAGGTTACGGATCTGGCATTGGGAATTGAGGAAGCCTGAAAACATAAAAACTTAAAACTAAAAAAAGAAAATATAAAATCATGATCAATTACACAGGCAGCAAGCAAAAACTGTATTGGAAAGGTTCACCAAGGTCAATATCCTTTGATGCAAAGGGTATGGAAGAGAAACTAAAAAACGTTGGAGAAAATTGTTTTGTGGTAGAAGACCATGCCGGACGTTACGGCATAGCGAATGCAGGAGAATTAACCACTGATGGAAGAGGATTACAGGTTTTGGCCATGGTAGCCCCTATGACCGCCGGGCAACTGGGCGATTCGACCTTCATAAGAGATTATAAGCTAAAATACGCCTATAAGACTGGTGCAATGGCCAATGGAATTGCTTCAGAGGAATTAGTTATTGCCATGGGCAAGGCCGGGTTGATCGGTTCTTTTGGTGCTGCCGGTTTGGTCCCTCAACGTGTAGGAGAAGCTATTACAGCAATTCAGACTGCTTTGAAAACCGAAAGTTATGCCGTCAACCTCATCCACAGTCCCAACGAACCTGCTTTGGAAGCCGGTGCCGTGAAGCATTTTCTGGATATGGGCGTAAAGGTAGTGGAAGCCTCCGCCTTTTTGAACCTTACCCTCAACATCGTACATTACCGGGTAGCCGGTCTGAGTAAGGATTCCCAGGGCAATGTGGTTATCGGCAACAGAGTAATAGCCAAAATATCAAGAAAGGAAGTTGCGAGTCATTTTATGCAGCCTGCACCCAAAAAATACCTGAATAAGCTTCTTGCGGAGGGAAAGATCACTCCACTTCAGGCAGAATTATCCGCAAAGGTCCCTATGGCAGACGACATCACCGTAGAAGCCGATTCGGGCGGACATACCGACAATCGTCCTTTGGTGGCCTTATTGCCTTCTATCATCCGTTTGAGGGATGAATTGCAGGAGAAGCATCAGTTTCCCACACAAATACGGATAGGAGCAGCCGGCGGAATATCCACTCCTGAATCTGCTTTGTCCGCCTTTATGA
Organism: uncultured Aureispira sp.; assembly: GCA_905480075.1. Taxonomy (GTDB): domain Bacteria; phylum Bacteroidota; class Bacteroidia; order Chitinophagales; family Saprospiraceae; genus Aureispira. The sequence goes on from CAJQOX010000219.1 coordinate 6,874, forward strand.
TGGGAGCAGCCTATGTAGTTACAGGATCTGTCAATCAGGCCTGTGTGGAGGCCGGCACTTCGGAACATGTCAGAAAATTGCTTGCTACTGTTGCACAGACAGATGTAATTATGGCCCCTGCTTCGGATATGTTTGAAATGGGTGTTGAATTACAGGTTTTGAAGCGTGGAACGCTATTCGGCCCCAGGGCTAAGAAACTTTATGAGTACTACACGCGATATAACTCCATCGAGGAAATTCCGTCTGAGGAAAAGTTAAAGCTGGAGAAGACTATATTTAAACAAACACTGGAATCGGTATGGCAGGGCTGCATTGATTTTTTCAATGAGCGCGATCCTCGACAGATAGAGCGCGCACAGAACAATCCCAAGCGCAAGATGGCCCTTATATTCCGCTGGTATTTAGGCCTTTCCTCCAACTGGGCAAACAGGGGCGTCAAAGAACGCTTGACAGACATGCAAATATGGTGCGGTCCGGCGATGGGTTCTTTCAACGACTGGGTAAAGGGCAGCTATCTGGCCGACTACCAAAACCGGGAAGCTGC
>CAJQOX010000220.1 GCA_905480075.1 uncultured Aureispira sp.
CATGAGGTTCTGTTACACCAAGACAGCCGAACCATTCACCGCTACAGCTTTTAGGAAGGTAACGTTCTTTGATATCATCAGAGGCAAAACGTTCGATGTAAACCATAGCGAGAGAAATATGACCAATAACAGCAGCACTAAAACCTCCTGAGAAGCATTTAGAAGTTTCTTCAGCCAAAATGGCCTGATATCCGAAATCCAGGCCGGAACCTCCGTATTTTTCAGGAATATTTACACCGAGAAAACCCATTTCGCCAAATTTTTTCCAGATACTCCTTGGAATTTCACCATCCTCCTCCCATTTGTCAATATGCGGAATAGCTTCCTTATTTAAAAAATCCTTAACTGCTGATCTGAAAATATGATGTTCTTCCTTGTAAAAATCCATTATGATATTAATTAATTAATTATTCATTTTCATCGATGCACAATCCTTGTTTTCGCAATCAAAGATGATGTCCTCAGAATTATTGAGCTTGATACCCAAACGTCTGAATTCGTTGATGTAGTTAGATTCTATAGCTTTTTCATCAAAGGATTCTGAAATTTTTTTCCAGGCGGTTACAACTTTTTTGCGTGGTAGCATAAAGTAATTACCTGTCATTTCATCAATCAGTTGTCTTGCCATCTGTTTCAGAATATAATCCATAACAATTTCACCTTCAGGTCCTACCCTTCTTTTTTTAGTTAATTTAATCAGGCTGTCTCTCCTGTGCCATAATGAAGTAATACTGCCATCACCTAATTTGCTGTGCCAACAATAGTCGCAATCATGAACAGAGAGTGTTCTGATTGATTCCGCGTTATATTTGCCAAAAATATCTTTAAGGAGTCTGAACACTATATCGTCAAAATTATCAGGAGTGGTAATAGCAATATTATAAAATTCGTTGAGGTTAACATAGGATTCAAAGGAACATTCACTACAAAGTTGCTGATTGCTGAAGAGGCCATAGAGAGAACAATCCAAAGAGGCACGCAAATCAGAAGATTCGTAGTTATTAGTTACATCGTCCATGATTTTTATTATCTCAGGGCAATCATTTACATAATAAGGCAAAAGGTCCCAAGCAGAATTTACTCTGTTGAATTTTTCCAGTCTAGCATAAAGGCTATTGATTTTTTCTTCATCAATATCTTGAAAATCCACTGGAAGCATAAAAAGAACAGGAATATTTTTTTCACTTTTTCTGCAGGGGTTTTCTGAAAGTTGTATAGCACCACCATAAATCCAACCACGGACACCACAATCGAGCACTATTTCATACCAGGGAGTATCAAAGTCCTTATTTTGAATTGTGATTTTTTCTGTGTTTTCAGATTTTTTACCTGTTAATTCCCAGCACGTACTTTGTCGTAATTTAGCTGTAATATAGCCGTTTTGACTGTCGGGAGTATCTCTGACTCTAAGGTAATCAACATTTATAAAAGCAAACAGTTTTTTTTTTGTAGCCTTTCGTCCGATAGTGTACTATCTGAAACAGAAGATTGATGATTTGTATCAGAAGAATTAATCTTAGTTTCGCAACTGACTAAAATGGCAACTAAAAGAATACACAGTGCCCAGAAAAGAACAGAAGACTCTGAGATTACAGGCTGTTTGTCATGTGATTTTAAACTTTTCATGCTAGTAGAATTGGTTAATAAAGGCGGGGGGTATTAAAATTCAAATACATCTCCCCACAAGCGTTGTCCTCCATCTATATATACAGTTTCACCTGTAATGAAAGAAGACATCGGAGACATCAGAAAAACTGAAAGATCAGCTACTTCCTGCGTAGTGCCCAAACGTTTGAGGGGTATTCTGTCACTTACATCCTTTAATAACTCCGGCGGATATTGTTCCAATCCTGTAGATTTGATAATACCCGGAGCAATTGCATTGATATTAATGTGATACTGACTCCATTCGACAGCAAGTGTTTTCGTCATATTTTCGACTCCCGCACGTGCTGCACCTGTGTGAACCATTCCCGGGAATCCCCGGTAAATATTAGCTATTATGTTGACAATATTTCCACACTTCTGTGGAATGAAAAATGTGTTGGCCATGGTTTGTGTCATATACCATGTACCATTCAGATTGTTGTTAACAACAGCATTCCATCCGTTGTGACTGATGTCTTTGGCAGCAGAAGGAAATTGCCCCCCCGCATTATTTACAAGTATATCAAGACGTCCCGATTTTTCTTTAATTAAATGGGCAATCTCCTTGACCCTTTCAATATCTCTGATATCTCCTGCAATAGCATGACACGGACCGATTTCATTCAATTTTTCAGCGGCTTCCTCTAATTTATCTTTTTTCCTTGAACAGATATAAACAGTGGCGCCGTAACTAAGACAAGAAGAAGCTATCTGAAAACCTATACCACTTCTGCCTCCGGATACAAGAACTATTTTATCTTTCAAAAGCTGCCTGTCAAACATTGAAAGTAATTTTGTTTAATTAGTTGATTAATTTTCATTCAATATATTAAAAAACTAAATAACTGTGTTAGTTTAATACCTTTTTTTCTATTATTTGTTGCATTTTTTGAGAATTTTGTTCTGTAAGCGGCAATTTTACAGTATTTTTGATAAAAATGAAGCACCTTAGAAAAATATATGACGCCCTGGGCGTGGAGAAATACTATCGGATTTATGCCAATCAGTATAGCAACCCACATTTAATACAGGTACAGCAATTGTTAAAACAAAATGAATCCTTTCTAGATTATTCATCTGTCCTTGACTTTTGTGCCGGCGGCGGTGAAGTAAATCAGTTTCTGAAATCTTTAAATTATCAAAACTTTAATGCTTCTGATCCTTTTACCTATGAACTTTACAAGAAAAACCTGAATCAGCCTTGTTTCAGATGGTCTTTTGATGATGTGATAAAAGGAAAGATAAAAGGGGAATACAGTTGTATAATCTGTAGCTTTGCAATGCACCTCTGCCCTGCTGAAAAATTATACCCTCTGGTCATTCAACTTTTTCAGCACAGTAAGACGCTCGTGATCATAACACCACATAAAAGACCTGTACTAGAAGAACTTAATGGAGTTGAGTTAATTAGAACAGATTATGCAAAAACAGAAAAAGGCAAGAAAGTTTTCTTAAAAGTGTATAAATATGTTTATCTTGGATAAAGATAGTTACAGAATTTACTAAAGATTTAAGCAAAATTGCCTTTAATTACTTTCAAAAAGCTATGAAACAGATTTCTTTGCAGATCATTTTTGTATACATTCTATTCGTTGTTACTTCCTGTAGTACCAAACAAAGAATTGTTGGTTCCTGGAAAGTGGACACAAGAGGTGAGTCATTGAACAAGGCTTATGTTTTTCATAAGAATGGTACGCTTGAAGTAAAGGAATCAGATAAAAACAGTGAAATTAATAATTGGGAGTACTCCAACAGAAAGAAGGTTATTACCATTTCAAAAAAAAATAATCCTAATTCTGAACACTTTGTGCTTACCTATCTTGATCCCTTGTTTATGGGCTTATCCAATAATAATGAAGCAGTCTCTCTCTCAAGGCAATTAAAAATAAAATCCCTGAATCATCAATCTGCCCTTAGAAAACTTAAAGGAGAATGGTCACTTATACAATTGGAAGATCATTCAGATAATACTGATTTAAACCTCAAATTCACCTTTTGGGATAATGGAATATATCAGGAGACTATTGATGACGAAACCCGGCTGGGAAGGTGGATCCTCAATGATGAAAATTCCAAACTTACTTTGTCGAATGATGATTACACACAAACAATAGGCCTTAACTTTGTTAAGAAAAGTAAACTGCAAATTATCGATAATTATGGTAGTTATCTCATGGAAAAAACGGAACGTATTTCCAATTCCCCCAACAATAAAAAAATAGCTAATCGTATTCTAGGTGCCTGGGCTTTATCGGTTGTAGGCGCTAAATTGGTAGAAAATTCCAATTATACATTATATCTGAATGAGGACGGAAGTTTAAAAATATTTGAAGAACAAAAAATATCTCAGCTTGGGAAGTGGTTTGTTTCAGAAGATGGTGCTTTTTTGGTTCTTGAACATTCAGATACTCAGTTTTCCTATCCTATTAAAGACATCACATACAACAGGCTTGATTTGATAGATGATTTTCAATCGATCAGTTTCAAACGAGTCAAATTATAATATTGCTCTTTATAAGTTCCTTCAAAAAACACCCCCTTTTTCATGCCTATAGAAATTGAAAGGAAATTTCTCGTTAAGAAAGATCTCTGGAATAAAAAACGAAAACATCTTGACCATACCTTCATCAGACAGGGTTATCTGAACCGCAATGCTGAACGTACAGTAAGAGTAAGAGTTCGGGATAATAATGGTTTTTTGACTGTTAAAGGTAAAAATGAAGGAATCTCACGCAAAGAATTTGAATACGATATTCCTCTGAAGGATGCAAAACAACTTCTTGAACTCTGTGAAGGTGGACTCATTGAAAAAAGAAGATATACTTTATCTTATGATGGGATGTTGTGGGAAATTGATGAGTTTTTTGGTGATAATGAAGGGCTTATAATTGCAGAACTGGAACTTGAAGATGAAAAAGAGTCTTTTTCTCTGCCTGAGTGGATAGAAAAGGAGGTCAGCACTGATAATCGCTATTATAATTCAAACCTTATCAAAGAACCTTTCAATAAGTGGTAATCTAATTACTATCCTTTTTTCTCTAAAAAATTCCTGGCCCTTAATATTGCGTTTCTTCTGACAGAAAGATAAAAAAGATTAAAATCTCCAACATGATAATCCTGTCTTTGTAATAATCCACCTAAAAACAGATTAGGTTTACCTACCCATAGAACAGCCCCACTAACTTCTGCATCAAAAAGATGTTTTCGAAGAATATTGAAACCTAAAAGAATAGATCCTTTGTTGTCTTTATAATCTGCCCTGACACTGTCCGTCTTCCAGGTAAGGGGGTTAACACATACCTGAGTTTTGTCAATCCAATTTGGAATGTAGCCCCTGTTATAGGTTCTCCACGTTAAAAAGCATCCTGTTTGTCCCGGCGAAGTTCCCAGGGGAATTTCTTTGAATTCATCTTTATTAACCCCCCACCCTACTATGTAAGCTGCGATCATTTGATTTTGAAGATCTTTTCCATCAACTAATTCTTTGAGGAGAGTGATCAGATGTCTTGACCCCTGACTGTGTCCCGCTAGAATAAAGGGTCTGCCTTTGTTATTATTTTTAATATAGTACAAAAAGGCTGACTTTAAATCCTGATATGCCAGATCAAGGGCTTTATTGCCTTCTTCTTTATGAGGATTGAAAAAACTACGTAAGTGTGCTTGTCTGTATCTTGGTGCATAAATTTGTCCGGCCTGGTTAAAAATACTAGCTTGAAGTTTTATTGTGGATTTGTCAACTTCTTTATTTATTTTAGAATCGGACACATCGGCATTCCATACATATTCATTATGAGGTTCACCTGAAAATATGGTCGGATGCAGAAAAAAAACATCCACTTTTTCAGGCAAATTCGTGACCTCTTTTCTGAGTGGTCGGGGAATCAGGTCCGCCTTATCTTTTTTGTCGGGATGTGAGGCCCAATGGTTAATTTGTGAATAATCAGGTGACTCAGGTACCGGACTGTCTTTGAAAGCTATAACTGCTTTTTGGGATTTTATTATATTTTGAAGCAACATTAAATAAGTATAGTTTTGCGTGAACAGGTTTATATTTTATCTGTTTAGTCAATAATAATTTTCCTTATAATTGGTTTCGAAATAATAATTAATGAAGAATATTGCAATTATTACTTTAACAATTTTTCTCTTGAATTCAAATCTAATAAAAT
>CAJQOX010000221.1 GCA_905480075.1 uncultured Aureispira sp.
CAGCCCCGGGCATTACCGAGGATGCCGGATTTGCCAGAATAGCGGCTAAGCCAGGATTAACAATATCTGATTTTTCAAATTTTTCACAGGCTTCCATCTGTTTTTTATACTGACTGCATTCCTGACGGACATCCTGCATCAGTTCTCCCTTTTCTGCAATTTCATCTATTGTAATACGGGCATCTCCTATAGTCAGGAAATTTTCTTCAGGATTAAAATCAAGGACCTTTCCTACAGCCTGATCATCAACAAATAATACAATTCTTTCTTTTTTCAGTTCCTTTAATTTAGTCCATGATTTTTTATCCGTTTCACAGAGGTAAAAAATAATATTTGAAGAATTATTTTTACCGGATTTCCTTTCTCTGTATTTTGCCTTAAAAGCATTTTCTTCAATAAACTCCTTTTCTTTATCCGGCAGTGTTTTCCATTCTTTTATCAGTTCGGATTTTGTCTGATTCATATCTGAGAGCCGGTTGATCTCATCATGTTTATTTTTAAAAAGATTCCTGCAGTCAAAGTTTCCGGGGTTCAATGAAAAATCATTATCTGATACAAAACAGGCAGCAGCTTTTATTATTGAATCATTTTTTTCATTTCTGCATCCATTAAAAGGAATGAACAAATAGTTTTTTTCATCCAGAAAAAATCTTCCGTTCCATGAATTGCTCGTAAATCTCCCGGTTATTTTATTATCCTTTTTTGAAAGCTCAGAATCAACCAAAAACCAGACCTTCTGATTCATACACTGTAACATGCCCTGAATATCCTGCTCGAATTCTCTCTGAGTTCTGACCTGAATGCTACTGAAATAATCAGCCTCAGCTTTGTATTCGATCTTATCGAGCAGTTCTATCAATTCGTAATATTTTCCAAAGCGTTCAGTTCTTTCTCTGCTGAGGGCTTTTTCCAGTATTTCGTCTGCATACTGACCCTTATTTCCGAGGGTAAACTGAAGTGTTTTTACCAAAGAATAGATATCATCCTGATGATTTGGCCGGGGCACATTTTCACCATCTATCCATTTTATTGCATTCGGAGATAGCGATTCTCTATTTAAAAGTCCCTGCTGCTTAAAAACCTCAAACAAGCCTGCAAAAGCGAGTTTTGCATTACCTCTTGCATTTACACGAACAGATCTATCATCTAACATCATCATCATCCTGTTTCCCTTTTTCAGGGTATTCAATACACTTGCCATATCTTTTATCGTCTTGATATTTGCTTCAGATCGGTTCCCGTAAAGAAAGCTGAACTCATCGAGAGACTCGTACACTATATAGAAACAATTATTTACATCGTCCTCCCCCACTTCAATTACTTTTTGAAAACCACAAACATCTTTATTTATCAATGTTTTAACTTCCAGATTAATCATTCTGTTTATGCATGTGTTCCAGTTATCATCTTTCTGCATAGTCAGAATTTCATAGTTTTTTCCCTGCGGATCCTCGCAATTCCACAGGCAGATATTTTGATTAAATTTTAATACTTGACTGATTAAGATATACTGATTTATATTTTCCATTTTAAATTGATATTTTTTTTTATTAAATGCTCCTTTCAGGGAGCCTGAATAGTTTTATTTGATTGACGATCATCCTGCATTTCAATGCTCAGGACTTGGTTATAATTGCTGAATTTTTCTCAGCCCGAGTTTAAAATCATGCTGTACATAATAGCCGGCACTGCAGCCTGACCTTTGTATATATGTCCAGAAGTCATCTGCTATAAAGAGGGTCAGCAAGCAATTCCCTTTTCCCACAATTATTACAAGTGCTGCATTGGGCATAGCTTTAATTTTTAAATTTTTGAGCCAGGTTTTGCTTACAAACACATGTGTCTTTTGTTTAAAGACTACAGGAATTTGCCTGAGAATTTTATTCAATTCAATATCATCAATACATCTTTCCCACTGTCGCAGCAGAAAATGATGCGTTTTTCTGTAATAGTTCATATAAATAGAAGGTTATGGTCTTAAATAATAAAGGAAACAGAGCTACTGCAGATCACTCTGTTTTAAATGTTTGAAAAAGGAGTATCTCCTATTTCTTCTTTTGATTGGGGTTCAACTGTTTTCCCCGGTTTCCATGTACTTTGGAATTTGCTTTATTGCTTCCTTTTGTGCCTTTATTGGCATTTGATTGGTTGCTTTTGTGCTTATTATTCTTTTTTGACATAATTACAATAGTTTAAAAAATTAAAAAATGTATTTATGACAAGACAATAAATGGCCGGTCCCCAAAATGGAGTTTTACCTCAAAGGGCCTGAATCAAAAAGTAATAGCGCTAATACAATAAGATGTTTTGTCTCATCCTTGTAATACAAAGATATGACAGTTGCAAACACAAAACAAGCAGGCTTTTTGTGGTTCGTCAAAAACAGGGGGGTGGTCCGTCAAAAAAAATCACAATTCATTGATAGACAATCAAAAAAAAGATTGAAAATGGTCACAGTTTGTCAGATATCAAATTTTGTTTTAGCGATTTCTATTTGTTTTTTCATTTTATTATAGATAGCTTTTGAAACTTGACAAGAATCTCCGTTTAACAATTTTACGTAATGTACGTAATGGTCTGAATACCCCTCGGTTTTTAATTTATAGATCCCAACAATACAGGCTTTGTTAATAACATAGGATTCCGTTTTTAAAACTTGTATTGCATTCGAACTTTCTAAATTTTGTTTTATCTTTTTAAACTGTTTTTTATAAGGGATTGTAAAAACAGAATCCTGAAAAGAAATTTTAATATAATCTTTACAGGCATAATAAATTTGGGTAGGATAAATATAATGATATTCTTCTTTCATATTATTCGAATCCTCCGTTTTAATAACAAATGGCCTTGTATCATGATGGACAGCAAATGGAAGTCTTGCAACCATATAATGACCTACCTCACCCTTATTTCCGGAAATCCCCTTCATAAAATCTCCAGCTAAATTATTCTGATCGATATACATAACCCCAAAAACACTAAAAAGGGCAATCAAAGCAATACCAAAAAGTAAAAAAACAAACTTAAACATTGAGAAAAAAAACTTAATAAGAGCAGTCATATTTATAATTTTTTGTTAATTCTTCCTAAATATAAATAATTAAATGATTTTTAGAACTTCTCTTTCAATTATTTATAAAAACCCCTGAAATAAATTTTCTGATTGTGCAGCTGACTTTACTGCATAAAAATGAATAAAATGACATTGATATTTTTTTAGCCTGGTAATATTTTATCAACCTGGTTTAGTTTTCTTTCGGGCGTCCGGGCGCTACGTTTCGCAGCTCGCTATTCGCTCGGCCCTTCGGGCTGCTACTGCGTAGCACTACTGCACATCGCTGACGCAAAGATTGATGGTTGATTGGATGGATTGATTAGATGATTACACCTTGGAGGTGCATATCATCTTTGGATGGTTTGATTTTTTGATTTTGATGGATTGCGTAGAGTTGCTTAGCACTTTGGAAGAGCATACCAACTATAGAGTACTTTGGAAATTCGCCAGGATATTTTTTTGGATTGGAGGAATGAAATCAAGTAAATCCTTTAATCCCGAAAATCGTGGTTCTGACAATTTTTGCAGCCTAAAATTTACTTAAACCTACTACTTATGACTTACTACTATAGTGTCGGGCGTCCGGGCCGACAGCCACCGGGTCTGAACATGCTGCACTTGCTGCTTCTCAGTGCGCAATGTCTGTGTATAATTCAGCCGGCAATCCGCCAAATCAGGTATTGTGCATGAAGTTGTATGTTTAAAAGGAGGAGGAAGAGGAAGGTGTTTTGGATTTTTTTCATTTAATATTTGATATTATTTTAGTTTTATTGACTGCATCTGCCCTTCCAAAAACTTATTCACCATTTGTATTTCTTCACTGCTTCCCTTAACAATCAACATTCTGCCCTCCTCGTCCATAATTTTAAGTTCTGAATGATCGCTGTTCCCTTCTTTCAGCTCACAGAGGGCAAGTTGTTCCAATTTAAAAATCTGTTTCATCATTCCATATTGAGAAACAATTATTTCATCCTTTTTGAATTTATATCCAGGGCTGCAAAAATCGCTGACCCTTTTTTTATTAAATAAAAATGTAATAAAAAGAATAATAAAAAACACATACGTACCCAGCCCAAAAAAAACATCAATTGTTCCACTGACGTCCAACATAAAATAGACCAGGACATAAGAAAAAAAGGAGATCAATGCCATCAATATCCACGATTTAAATTGATTTGTAGTTGATATTGGATATTCCACAAGATCCAAAACATCCTCATCATCATAAGGTTGAATATCATCATGAGATTTATCTACTGAGTATTCCTTCATATTTTTCAATTCCTGATTCAAATCCGACAGAATTTTTTCCGCCATTTTTTTTTCTACTACACGGAAAGGCAGCCTTTTGTCGCCTCCATTCATTTCACAAAAAAAGACATGATAATCCCAAAACCAATACCGGACAGTTTTAACATTAAAACCTATTATACCCTCTAAATCTATTTTACCATATTCACCAAAAGACGAATCCTCAGCATAATAAAGGTGATCATATTTTAATTTAATAAATGGCAATCCTCTGAGAT
>CAJQOX010000222.1 GCA_905480075.1 uncultured Aureispira sp.
AGCAAAGTAAGAACATAAAAATGGGAGCCAAAACCCTGGCAGCGCATATTGCCACCCTCAAGGGAAAAGGAAACGGAGAAAAAGCAAAACGATTGCTGAATACTTTCAAAGCCTTTCTGGACAAAGCAAAATCCCTGCAACGACTGGCAAGGGACATGCGGGGCAAACAAAATGAAAGAAGAAGAAACAAAAATGCAGCCCCTATGTCAGAATCTGACAAAGTTTTGCAATACGATGAATACTTTGAATTCACTCAGGGGGTATGTGAGTTGATACTCTACGCCTATGACTTCAAAAAAGAACTGACGGGAAGTACCAACATGCAGGACAGTATGTTGCAACAATACCTGAGTATTATCGGAGACATCAACAACATTGCCCTGAATATTCGTAAAAAGCAATATACCACCGCATTGATGAATACCCTTTTCAGTATAGAAAAGTTGTTGCCTGCCGATGAATTTGCCTGTGAACGTAAAATATTGCTCAAGTACGGTACCTTTATAGCTACCGCTGCCAAAGCAAAAACGGCAGAAGAAGTATCGAATGTCATCGCCGCCTTTGCGCTACCTCCCGGTGGTTCTGCCATAAAAAAATATTCAAAATTCAGTATCGCCCTGAACGCCTATGTGGGTATTTCCGGTGGACAGGAAATTCTGAACGGCATAGGGGCAAAACCCTATTATGCCGTAACAACGCCTATAGGTTTCAGTTTCAATTGGGGATTTAAAAATTATGGTTCTTTCAGTATTCTGGCTTCCTTTATGGATATCGGGGCTTTGACTGCCTACCGTTTTGAAGATAATAATGTCAGTGAACTGCCTGACCTGAAATTTGAGAACGTATTGGCTCCCGGAGGTTATCTGGTCTATGGATTTCCGAAATATCCCGTATCGATAGGAATAGGGGCACAAATGGGCCCTAACCTCAGGACAGTAACAAACGGCAACTTAGGATTAAGCAATACAAACGGCTGGAGATGGGGGGCCTTTTTAGCAGTGGATTTACCAATAGTCAGTGTATACAGCAGCAATAAAAACTATAAACAATGTTGCAAAAAATGCAAAAAAAAGAAATAATTTTTAAACCGGATTAAACCTTTTTCAATAAGTGTGGTCAGAGAAGCATACACAACAGATAATTATCTCATTTTTCTCAAACAAAACACTTAATAATAATGAAAAAATTAATCGGATTGTTCAGCTTACTACTATTCTTATCTATAAACACACAAAAAACAGATGCGCAAGTAGTTGTAAACGTTCGTCCGGCACGGCCCGCTGTTGTACTATCCCGCCCCGCAAAAGCACGCAGAGGACATACTTGGGTAGCAGGACATTGGTATTACAATAATAATAGCAGAAGATATGTTTGGCGTAAAGGGCACTGGCAAAGAAACCGCTCCGGATATAATTATGTAGCAGGAAGATGGGTTGCATGTAATGGGGGACATAAATGGGTAGCCGGAAGATGGGCACCTGTTACGGTAAGAGTAAATAACAGACCTGTAAGAAGAACGGTTGTGGTAATAAATGGTCCAAGGGTTAATAACAGAAGACACAGTCACAGACATCGTCGTTGCAGACGATAAAACTTAAAGATGCATAATGAGTTGTTCTCAGGGGTTTGAACAACTAAAAAGGCGGACTCGGTTGAGTTCGCTTTTTTTATGCCAATTAAAGAGATTAATACAATTAATGAAAAAATTAAGTAGAATTTAAACCTGTTGAATCTACAAATAGCATAGAAGTATAACAAAGAAGAAAATAACTCAAATTTATCTCAAACAAAACACTTAATAAAAATGAAAAAATTAATAGGATTATTCAGTTTACTGATATTGCTATCCTTATGTAATTCGCCCGAAGCTGCGGCACAAATTGTTGTAAAAGTCCGTCCGGCACGACCTACCGTTGTATTGGCAAGACCTGCAAAAGCACGCAGAGGACATACATGGGTAGCAGGTCACTGGAACTACAGCAACAGAAAGGGAAGATATGTCTGGAGAAAGGGACATTGGCAAAGAAACCGTAAGGGACAAAATTATGTAGCCGGGAAATGGGTCACGAGCAACGGTGGACATAAGTGGGTAGCAGGAAGATGGACAGCTATAGGGGTAGCAGTTAATAACAATACAGGAAATAAAAAGGTAGTGGTAGTAAAAAAGAAAAGAAGACCTCGAAATAAACGCAGAAATCGCAGATGATAGGCTCATACAAATTTAATAAAACCATAAAAAACGGGCTCTGAAGAGCCCGTTTTTATTTGCATTTCATTATTAGCGAACCACTTACTTCACAAAATTTACATATTTAATATTTCTCTTAAATCCTTTTCGGAACTCATGTCAGCAGTTTTGACGAGTTCGAAGTTGACCAAAGGCTTTTTCTCTTCCTCTCTCAGACTTTCGAAATCAAGATTTTTATAATCTTCAGCAGTATAAAGTCCGATTGTTTTATCAGGGAGAATAGCCAGAAAACGGACCCCTTTCCCTGGCATTAAAACTACTTCATCCCAGTCTTTTTGTGGATATTTAATGAGTGTCTTATTGTCCTCAGGGAAACAGAAAACCATGTCAATGTCCTTCACATTATCCATCTTAAAAGAAGCAATAATATCAATATTATCCTCCTCTTTCATCAGTTTGTCATAATTGAAAATTCCGAAGCCTGAAATTTTAAATGACCGGATAACCCTTGCCTGTAATTCCAGTTTTTGCATTTCCTTTTCCAGCTCAATACGCAATTTTTCTTCTTTGGCAGAAACCTCCTTCATCACCTTAGCGAAGTTCTTTTTCCATTTTTCAGGACTGTACTGAAACATATATTTCAAAGGGGCTACTGCTTCAATTTTAGTAGTAAAGGATTTACCATCTTTTGTTGTAGCTGTCAGCTTATACAGGTTTCCATTTATCACCTTAATATCCAATTCCATATCCTTATCATACTTTCGGACCCATGAAGGGATATTCTTAGTCCTTTTCTTCCATATCATCATTTCGGCAGGATAATAATTGCCTTTGAACTGAATGGTATTATAAATACTGTTATTATAAAGTGCCACATCATAGGCAGCCACCTTTCTTTTCAGGGAACTGTTGTTTTTGTTCTTTTCTATTTGGGCCCAATCATTATTGTATTTAATATCGAGTACTGCATCAAAGTTAAAGACAAAGAATTTCTTAGTTTTTTTTGCTTTTAGTTTTTTATTAAGCCTTGCCACTTCCTTTTCCGTTTCAAGACGGGCAGTATTCAGTTCAGGTTTTACGTAGTCGACAAACTGCCATCCTTCCTCCTCCTTCAGGCTGAAGAAATTGTAGTCTGTGCCCTCTTCAAAAGAGGCGAAATCCACCTGTACACCTTCACCTTCCTTAATAAACACCGGCTTACCATCCTGCACACATTGAATATCGAACATTCCTGCAGTTTGCATTATACGATTCGAACCACGGACCTTAAAATCCATTGGAATTCCGGAGAGTAATACATCCACAGCATCGTGGTATTCGCGGTATAACAGAGTTGCTTTTCCGCGGACAGTATTTCCTTCAGCATCCACAAGAGAGGCCTCATCAACAGTAATTTTAGTACCTGAGGGCAAAGTCAGTTCATTTTTTTGACTCAGGTCAATTTCAAATTCAGTATAAGCCTTTGCCAATTCGGGAATTGGTGGTTTAACTTCGCCCAGTTTAAGGGGGACATCGGATGTTGAGACACAGGCAAACAAGCCTGCAAAGAGAAGACAAAGGATTGCCACATTCCATTTCATTTTTTTTAGATAAGTCATTTTTTTTATTTTTACAGTGATTGAATTATTTTTTTTTGAGTAGTATCATAAATCTCTGTAATGCTACATCATATAAATCTGTTTTGGTTATCAGTAAAATTATTTTTTTTGTGAATTATAAAAATCAAGCGCGATATCGGAGTAGATAAATTGGTTTTTTTCAGGATATTTTGCCCCGAAGGGAAAGCAGGCTTTTTTTGACCATTTATGTATATGATTCAGGGATTTATCGAAACCAATATTATAGACAGCAGCAAGGAAAGCCACTCTTTGGTCAGTGTTCAGTTTTGATATATGTTCTTCAAATTTTTCAGATGCAATGACATAAAAGCAGCAGAGATAGTTGAGTTGCCACTTTGTGTCTTTCAGACGTTTGAGACGTTCAACCCGTTTTTGGCTGCTGAGAACCTCTGCATAAGTGCAGATATTAGGAAAACGAGCCTTAAGGTGCAGGTCATTTTCAAGCGCTCTTTCAAGTTTTTCGACAAAAGAAGGCTTCATCTGAAAATGACCGATAGAGAAATCTGCGTAATCGGTCCCTCCGCTCGTATAAAGCAGTTCAAGGGCAGAGGTTTCGAAGAAATCCTTGAAGGAAGAATGTCTGATCAATTCGGGGAGGATGATCGCCTTCAGTTCGGTTTCGGGCAGCTTGTACTGATCGGATTTTTGTTGAAAAACCTTTTGATTATGCGTATAATAATCCAATGCTTTTTGGTAATCGGCACCAAAGATCTGAGGATAATTCAAATCCGTACATAATGCTGCAATAAATAAAAGGTAGTTCAGCATAAGGAGGTTGATAAAGTGTGGATAAATAAAATAAAAGCCTGTTAACGTTCATAACGGAGAATGTTAAAAAAGATTACATGATTCAGGAATATTTTTTTAATATTTTTTCAAATCGTTGAATTTCAGACAAGAAAAGCAATAAAAAAAGACCCTGTCAACAAATGACAGAGCCTCCTGTATTATCCCAGGACTATGGATTTGGAGAACACAGACCTTCTGCAATTTTATTTTCAGTTTCCATATGTTTTATCCAATCAGGAAATTACGCTTGTCAGTCAATTGCTTCCTTACATAAACAACAGGATATCTATGGGACATATGAGTATTAATTTCAATGAAAATAAAATACAATATAAATATATTCTTGCCCTTCCTTTATCTTCTGATCCTGCGCCCTTGCATTTTACTGATATTTTTGAAGTATTTTATTATACCCCCTCCTTATTCGAAAACAGTATTATAAGTCTTTTAAAGGAAAAACAGCCTTTGGAAGAGGTCGTAAAAAATATTGTATAATCTTTTCTTTACTAATACATCCGGACTATTACAGGTTTTCATTCCTTAATAAATTTTGAAAAAGGGCAAAATTGCAACTTTTCTTATACAGAATTTGTATATTGTAATGAACAAAGCCATAAAAGGCTATACAATCACATAATATAAAAAAGTTGAAGAACAATAAATTCTATAAAGCCGCAAAATTTGTAAAAAAAATGAGCAATAAGAACAACAGTGAAGATTTGAACGAACGTTCCGAATCGGCAGTAAGAAATCATGTAATCTGGTCAATGGGCGCAGGATTCATTCCGATTCCAATAGCCGATTTTGTTGCTGTTGCTGCTGTACAACTCGATATGATACGTACTATCAGTAATATCTATGGTGTGGATTTCAAAGAGACCGAAGGCAAGGCCTTGGTAACCTCCCTGACTGGTTCAGGCTTATCGAGATTGGGAGCCAATGCACTGATCAAACTCATTCCCGGATTTGGTTCTATGCTCGGTGGTGTTTCTATGTCTATTGTTTCAGGAGCCTCTACCTATGCTTTGGGACAAGTATTCAAGCGGCACTTTGCTGTAGGTGGAACCTTTCTGGATTTTGATACCGATCGTTTTCAGCGCTATTATGATGAACAATTTGAAAAGGGAAAAACCGTTGCCAAAGATATTCAGAAAAAGAAAGAAGAGGAAGGCGGTGTTGAAGAAGATGAAGTAGAATATGGAGATGCAAAGGAAGTAAAAGAATCAAAGCCGAAATCTGATCCCAATTCAGCAATTGTCCGCAAGTTAAAAGAATTGGCAGAACTCAAGGAGATGGGCGTTATAGATGATGAGGAATTTGCTCAAATGAAGGGACGATTGATAGAAAATTATAAGTAAAAGCATTAATTATACCCATCTGTTGTTTTTTGATACATTATTTCTGTCTTTAACAGGAGGTAAATTAAAAAAGTCAATTCCATCATAAGGAGTTGACTTTTTTCTATATTGTATTATTAATTACTATCTATCTTCGATAAAACCTGATTAAAATTCTGGTAATATGCAAAAAACAATCATCCTCTTTTTTTTATTCCTACCCTTTTTATTAAAATCTCAGGAGACAGAGAACACGCTTGAACAAAGGCTCGATACAGCATCGAGTGTTTTAATGAAAAATAAAGTATACTTCAGGGAAATTCGGTCCTTATTACGAAATAAAAAATATGAGAAATCTGTTGAAATAAGCAAACAGCTTTTATCCTTTTCTACCTTTCACCAAGACAGCCTTTTTATGACCCTTGCCTGCAACTTTATGGTCAGTGGCTACTACCCGCAATATGAATTTGACTCTACCTTAAAATATGCCTATCAAGCATTAGATTTAGTCTTGGCAAACCCTATGAACTCTAAAATAAGAGAAGCCAAAATTTACAATAATATAGGACTTTGTTATGTACAACAGGAAAAACACGAAGAGGCAATTAAATGGCTTCTGAAATCGAGAACTATTCGCGAAGAATTAGACGACCCTTTAATTTCAAGTACTTATTCTAATCTGGCTTTGGAATATTATTCATTGGAGGATTACAACAAAGCCTCTATTTTTAATAAAAAAGGTATAGAATTAAAGAAAAATCAGAAAAAATGGAAATCCCTGGTAAAGAATTATAATTTATCCGGCTTGATATTCGAAAAGGAATTTAAATTAGACAGTGCTATTTTCGCAATAAAAGAAGCATTAAAATATTCCGCTGAATTTAAAGGTAATAAAATAAAACATCACCCTTATTATATGAATCTTGCATTGATCTATTTTAAGAAAAAAGATTATGCAAGGGCAAGAAACTATGCATATGATGGTTTAGACTTAGATAAACCCTTATTGAGAAAAGACATAAAAGAACTGATTACCATTGCGAAAATAAATCTTGCAATGAACAGGGCTTCTGATGCTAAATGGGCCCTTGATAAGATTAATCAAATAGGATCTGACTCCAATCAACTGAGTAAATACTATAGGTATATGAAGGATTATTTTATTTTAACAGATAATCCTGATTCTGTTTTATTCTATCATAATAAAGAAGCTGAAATAATAAAACAACTAAAACAAAAAGACCTCGCTGTTCAAATTCTTAAACTCGAAAACAAATATGAATCTGATAAGAAAGAGAAAACGATAAAAATGCTGAATCTGGAAAATGAACTCAGTGTGCAAAAACTGAACACACTCAAATTAATGGGTGTTTTTTCATTTTTTCTGATCATATTTCTAACTTATATTATCATCTACTGGAGAAGAAAAAATAAAATACTTAAAAGTCTTAACCTGACCAAAGACAAACTTTTTGCCGTTGTTGCCCACGATATGAAAAACCCTTTGATGGCCTTCCGTTCTATCACAAAATCCCTGCAACAAAATCTATCTAAAATGGATACCGAAAGTGTTCAGTATTATATTGATAAATTAAGCGCTTCTTCCGACAATCTTTATCAACTGAATCAGAACCTCTTGCATTGGGCATTGAGTCAAAATGACAAGATAAAATATCACCCCTACCCTATTGAAGTCAATTCAGTATTAAGTCAGATATTTAAATTATTTAAACTCAATGCAGAAAATAATAATGTAAGTTTAATCAACGAAATCGAGGAGGGAACTTTAATTTTTACCGATTTAAAATTCATTCAGACCATACTGAGAAACCTTTTGGATAATGCCATTAAATTTTCACCAAATGGTGGACAGGTCACTGTTTCAGCAACAAAAGACGGAGAACTGACCAGGATAAATGTTTCCGACAAAGGGGTAGGAATGAATAAGGATGACAAGGACAAATTATTTACTTCTCTACATGAAAAAACATCCGGCGATCAAAACCTGAAAGGTACAGGAGTAGGGTTACTATTATGTAAAGAATTGGCAGAACGTCAGGGCGGAACTATAGGAGTTGAAAGTAAAATCAATGAAGGAACTACCTTCTTTTTTACTGTCTTGAGTCAGGGGTAAGTCCTCTCCTACCTATGACTTGCAACTTTTATGTCGGGCGTCCGGGCGCTACGTTCCGCAGCTCGCTATCGCTCGGCCCGCAACAGCTCTGAAAAACAGCTGATGCGGTCTGTGGCCTGCAGCCACACTATCACATCGCTGACGCAAAAAAATGATTGGATTTATTGATTAATGGAGGGATTCTTAGAATCATTTAACCCGAAGAATTTTCATAGTTGATCATAATAAATATCATAAGAATCTTGCATTCCTGATCAACTACTTTCCTCCATAACACTGGGTTCCACCTCCTCTGCTGTTGCACGTTCCCCTTCCCATAACCATCTCCACATCCTTCTTCCGTTATTTATGACGATAAGCATCGGGGGCAAGATCAACAACATAATAAAGGTAGCAGCAGCGAGGCCATAAGCAAGAGAAATAGCCATTGGAATCAAAAACTGAGCCTGCAGACTGGTTTCTAGAACAATTGGCATCAAACCAGCAACTGTCGTGATAGAAGTCAACAAAATGGGTCTAAATCTAGACATACTCGCGCGGTATACAGCATCTTTGAATGGTGTTCCTTTTTTCAGCATTCTGTTCATTGTACTTACCAAAACCAGACTGTCGTTAATAACAACACCTGCAACTGCAAGAATCCCGAACATAGATAAGATACTGATAGAAACACCGTGCAGCCAATGTCCCCCTACTACTCCTATAAAGGCAAAAGGTATCAATAAAATGACAATTATTGCCTGCAAAAATGACCTGAAGGTCAAAACAATGGTAAAGAATACTAAAAGCAGAATAACGGGAAGCCATCTTTGAATAGAACCAATTGTATCAGCTGCACTTTCACTTTGCCCTTCATAAACAACATCAACATCGGTATATTTTTCCAATAACTGAGGAATAATAACATCTTTAGCATTATTAAATATTTCCGTTGAAGAGGCATTAGGGTCATTCATAGAAGCACTGACTTCCATTTTAGTTCTGCCATCGGAATGTATAATATTTAGAGAACTGCTTTTTGGTCTAAGTTGAACTAATTCCCTTAATTGATAACTATTCCCATTCAATCTGATTTTCATATTTGCAAGACTCCCGAAATTTTCTCTTTCTTCTTTTGTATATCTCAACCAAACTTTTACTTCATCTTTTCCTCTCTGTAAGCGTTGAATTTCAAGACCAAAATATGCTTGCCGGATTTGCTTTATAACTGTCTGAAGGTTTATTCCAAGAGAATTGGCTTTAGGCAGAAGGTCAATATTAAATTCCTGACCTCCTTTCTGGTCATTATCCGTTACATTTTTTAATCTTTTATCATTTTGAAGTATCGCTTTGAATTCATCTTTAGCTTTTTGAAGCGACGTTATATTATCGCCTACAAAACCAACCTGTATTGCCGCACCAAAAATGGATTTTTGCCCATAGGTAAGGCTTTCGCAATTATGAACAGTACCAACTAAATCCCTGACCCGGTTACTGATAATACTGCTCTCAATATTACGTGCTTCTCCGTCCAACAAAGAAATAGTAAGACTGCCTATGTTTCCCTGTGCAGAGATATTCCTGGCTACAGATAAAACGACCTGACTGCTATCTGTTCTTTCAGCAGAAAATTCAGTATTCACTACCCAAACAGATTTTTCAATTCTTTTAAGTATATTATTGGTTTGATCTTCGGAAGATCCGGCTGGAAGTTTAAGATTGACAACAATATTATCCCTGTCAATATTTGGAAAAAAAGTAACTTTCACAAAGCCACCCATCACCATGTTTACACTAAAAACCAGAGATACAACCCCTATTGCTATAGCAATCATTTTATTATTCAGGCAAAACCTTAGTACAGGGCCATAGAGATAATCCTTCAGGAAAGTAAAAAATTTAGTCGTACTTTTTTCCAGAACATTTTTTTTAGTTCCTCCCTTTAAATCTGCAGAATGAGCAATGTGAGCAGGAAGAATAAAAAACCCTTCAACCAGAGAAAAGAGTAAGGTAGCTATGACAACGAAGGCAACATTTGACATAAAATCTCCCATCTGACCCTCTATCAGAAAAAAGAGCATAAAAAACCAGCATGTAGTAAGAACAGCAGAAATAATGGATGGTGTAACTTCCAATACCCCTTTGATTGCAGCATCTTTTGCAGGAAGTCCCCCTTCGTATTTTTGGAAAATATTTTCTGCAATAACCACTCCATCATCTACAAGAATACCAATAACCAGAATAAGACCGAACAAGGATAGCATATTGATGTTTACTCCAAAAAAAGGAGCAACAATAAACATACCTGCTATTGAAATTGGGATGCTAAGTGCCACCCAAAAGGCAATTCTTGGCTTCAGAAATAAGCCAAGAAACAATAGAACAAGTAAAATCCCCTTAAATCCATTTTCAAGTAACAGGTCCGTCCTTTGCTGTATACCAATACTACCATCCCGCAGCAAGTATGCCTGAACAACGGTATTGTTCTTATTGAATTCTTTTATATAGTCTTTTGCTTTTTGAGCAGATTCAATGATATCTTCATTAAGGCGACTTGATATTGCCAGCTTAGCAGCAGGCATACCGTTATAAAATTCCCTTTCCGGAATATCTGCCCATTGATTCCTGAGCGTAGCAACTTCTTTTAAAAGAATGTTTTTGCCCGTTTTACTGGTTTTAACAATTATATTTTCCAGTTGTTCGGCAAAATAATTTTTATTTTCTGCTCTGATAGTGATATCAGTACCATTCATTTCTATGTTCCCACCAGTAGATTCAAGATTAGAGGATGAAATTACTTTTGCTACCTCATCAAAGGTTAAATTAAAGGCATCAAGTGATTTTTCATTTATAGAAATAGCTATTTCTTCATCCGGATAACCCGTTACATTGATTTTGGAAATGCCATCCATTGCCAACAAAGCCTGTTCTGCTTGTTCAGCATAGGCCTTGATTGTTTTCAGATCGACCTCTCCGCTAATCATTATGTCGGCAGAACCATCGACCCTTTCTTTTTTGAATATAACAGGAGTTTCTGCATTGTCTGGAAAAGATATAATCCTGTCAACGGCATTCTTAACATCACTGATAACGTCCGCTATTTCAAAACTACTCAGTATTTCAACATTTACAGTAGACCTATTTTCAACAGAAGTAGAATTAACTTTCTTAATTCCCTCAATCCCATCAATTTCCTGTTCGATTTTGATGGTAATACCTTTCTCTACTTCTGAGGGAGAAGCTCCGACATAAGTAGTTTCAATAGCTATCTCCCTGCTTTCTACTCTCGGAAACTGACTTCGGGAGATATTCAATGCAGATAAACTGCCAATTATAGCTATCAGTAAAAGCAACACATCGGCTGAAATGTGATATTTTACGAAATATTCAATGGCTTTTCTCATGAGTCCTGATTATTGATAACTTCTACAGGCATATTTTCATAGGCACCGAGGAGTGTTTGAAAAAGAACTTCTGTACCATCTTCAAGTCCTCTGATATACATTTCGTTATTATTAACCTTAATGACCTGTACAGGCTTCAGTAATAATTTATTATTTTTAATAATATACACGGAGGAATTATTGATAAGAAACTTACGTGGAAGCTGAACAATATTTTCAATGGATTTAGTATTTATTTGACCATTCAGAAACATTCCCTCATTGAGTTTTGAAGAGTTTACCGTTATAAACACTTTCTGACTTTGAGTCTTATCATCAATTGTTTTACCGAATCGTGCTACCGTTCCTGACCATTCAGAATTTGTAGCTTCAGAATAGAGTGCTACCTTATTGCCTTTCCTGAAGAATTGAATATCATACAAGGATACTGACGCTTCTAGTTCATAGCGGGAAGGGTGTGTGAGTTCACCCAGCTTTTGTCCGTTTCTTACCAATGCCCCTTCATAGGTGGAAGCATTGCTAAGCACTGCATCAAAGGGAGCATAAATTTTATATTTTGTTAGCCGGAATTCCTGTCTTTTAATGTTGATATACTGATTTTCCAGATTTTTTGCCCCGATAAACAGTTTTTCTCTGCGGTCTGTGGATTTTGGTAATGCAGTAATTGGTTTATGAATATCGAAGGCATCTATATAAGTCTTCCAGCTATCAAAATTATCCTTATAGTCACTTTCCAGATCAGGAAGCAGGGCTATTATAGAACTGTATAACTGACTCTTAGCAGCTTGCAGCTCCAATTGTGCTTCTGTATCATCAATAGTAAGCATCAACTCCCCTGCTTTGAACAATACGCCTTCCCGAAACTCCTTTCCGGCCTTATTGAGATTCCCTGCAACTTCAGAATAAAGATCGATTTTTTGCCTTGCTATCACTTTGCCACTGATAATGACCTGAGAAGACAGGGACTCATTAAGAACTTTTTTACTGTAGACATAATTTAGTTTCGGTTCCGCAGTGATGGTTTTTTTACCAACCTCGTCATTAGATTTGCCGATTTTAGAACTCAGATATATTCCTCCGAAAAGAATAATTATGCCGGCAATAACACTTAACTTTCTTATTACTTTTTTCATGAATCTGAATTACTTCTTAATTTATCTGTGATATGCAATAATAAAATAAAAAAAGGAGAATTTTATGAAATTTCGTTGAAAACAGAATATTTTACCTTAACCTTAAAAATATTAATTGAATTAATTGAAGAATAAATAAAAAAGCCATACTACATAGGTAGGATGGCTTTCAATTATTTCAATTTGCAATGCGATTAAACATGCAGAATTTCTTTCTTTTTTAATAAGCGCTCCTCCGATTCTATCAGGTTTTTATCACTTTTCATAGTCTGAATTTTTTGTTTCAACTCCTCCTCTCCGGATTGTTCAAATTCTTCCTCCATCGTTTGCAATTGTTCTGCCATAGGAATACAACAATCAACCGGACAAACAGCAGCACATTGAGGTTCCTCATGAAAACCCTGACATTCAGTGCATTTATCGGGTACAATAAAATAAAAGTCATCTTCAACAGGTGCATTCATCTCATCGGCATCTACCTGTTGTCCATCAACAAGGTTAAATACTCCGCTTACTCCGGTACCATCGGCATAGGCCCACTCTATACCACCATCATAGATAGCGTTATTAGGGCATTCCGGTTCACAAGCACCACAATTAATACATTCGTCAGTTATATAAATAGCCATTTCAGATAATTGAATTTTATAATATTCTGCAAAGATACTCAAAAGAGTAATATATTTAAAATCTTTTGGTTTTTTTTGATGTTATTTATTAGTTAAAAAACAAAGTAAAACCTCTTTTTCGGAAAACCCTTTTATAATTGGTACCAGGTTAAATATATAAGTCAGGAAGTTAAATTGAATCTTTGATAAGATTACCATTACTAGTGAGAAATAGTTTTTTAAATTATTATTTATTAATCAGATAATCAGCAATATGTTCATCCACAAGATCATTCATACATCTGAAATGACCTTTTGGACAGGAATCATAGCCGATTTTTGAACAAGGCCGGCAATGAAGTCTGTTGTTTTCAATGATGCTGAAATTATCCTTATTTTCCTTCGGATAATAAGGAATCATTCCAAAGGCAGGGACCGTATTTCCCCATACAGAAACAAGCGGACGTTTGAGGGCTGCTGCGATGTGCATAAATCCGGTATCATGTGCAATAACCAGCCGTGCCTGAGAGACAACTGAAGCAGATTGATGCAGGTTAAATTGACCACAAAGGTTGATAACATGATTTCCTGCCTGCTGAACAACAGCCGCCGCTTCCCTATCATCTTTTCCTCCGATCAAAACAATCAATTCTGAGGATGCAAGTTGACAAACAGCCTTAATTTTTTTAGCAGGCAAACGTTTTGTTGCATGCGCAGCCCCGATGACAAAAACGATGTAGTGACCACTTTTCAGACGTAAATCAATATTCGGAGGTGAGACGTGTTCGAGAATCGGAATAAAATAGTCCAGGCCTTTTCCGTCATTTTTGACTCGCAAAGGTTTCAATGTATCCATATAACGGTCAACAATATGCAGGTCCGGCATACGGTCAATTTTGAATTTTGTAAGAAGAAACTTCTGTCGATTGACCTTGTCGAAGACCAAAGGCTTGATACCCAACTTACGGCATACATAAGAAGACCTGAAGTTCTTGTGCAGGTCAACCAGAATACTGTACCCTTCATTTTTAAGATCCAGGACAACCTTTTTAAGCGTATTAGCCTCTTTATCAATAAAAAACACCTTATCCACATAAGGATTGGATTCCAGAATAGAAGAATATTCCTTTTTTGTAATATAATGCACTTCTACATCCAGCTGATTTTTGAGACATCTTATAACAGGAGTAGTGAGGACAATATCACCGATAGAACTGAATCTTATTATTAAAATCTTTTTCATAATAAAATTAACGAATTAATATTTTTTTGACAAAGGAGTATAAATTGTTTTTTAAAGTCAAAAAATAACAGCCCGGCAATAAATTTTCAGTAGAAATCTGATTTGAAATATTAAGTTGAGAGAAAAGCAGAACGCCTTGTGCGTTATATAAATTTAAAGAAAATTCATCCGGCATCTCTGAAACAACCCGAATCATATTTCCACGAATAACAGGGTTGGGAAAAATTGAAATTGCAGCATCAGGGATCTTCTTTAGAGACACATCCACCTTTTGATGAATCACCCCGACAGCATCTAAATCGAAGCCCCCTGAAGGGAAGGGAGTAGACCAGGGATCATTTACAATAACCCCTCTGCTGTCGCGGGAAGCATAATTGCTTTGAATACTGCCTACAGCATCTACAATTCGCACATGAGTCACTTTATTGATGTCTAGAACCGCTGAATCTGAAACTAATTCGTTCAAATCAAAGGGGGTACCAAAGTTTGCTTTATATTTTCCGGCTAAATTATGTATTTTTGTAGCATCAACGGCTCCGAAAGGCCCAACTTGTACTGAAGTATCGGTTTCGGAAATTGAAGGAAATCTTACAAAATTGATGCCATCAGAACTTACCTCAACAAAGGCTAATTCCAAAAAAGTTGCATTAAAGGAATTTTCAAAAACCAGGAAATCAGCACCCATTCCATCTCTAAGAGGGTATTCGAAAGTAAGGACTGCACTGCCACCATCTCCCAGACTGACCGATGCCCCTTCTCCCCCCTGACCTGTTGCATCAGAGGCCGTCCCGGAATTGACCAAACCCAAAGCAGGTTGACTGATATCGACAGGACCCGACTCGACAGCACAGGATACGGCCCAGGCTATAATTATTGACGAATCAACTGCTACAGCAGAACTGCCCGATTGACCTGCAGGAGGAGCAAACTGAGCATTTAAGCCAAAGAATGCAAATAAAAACAAGACCAAAAATTTAAAAGACATACAATTAAATGACATATGGAGCACGGTGTTTCAGAAACAATTTAACCGACTGTTATTAATTCTGTTAATACTCTTTGAGATGACAAAGGTACTCATACAAATCTACATTTTATAATTGCATAATTTTTCTTTTTATAAAAAAGAAATCTTCCGGGACAGACAACAATTTTTAATAATAAATTTAGCCTGCTAATGCTAATTTATAAAAAATATTATTTCTAAAAAATATTAAAAAAAATGGAGGACCCTATGAATACCTTCTGAAAACCATCACTGATTTGAAAATTTTCACAATGATTTAAAATTATAAAAATAAATTATTTCCAATGATAATTAAAAACATATAAAAATCAGGAGAATTAATAGGGAATAATAATAAAAAATCTCTATTTTTATGCTTCAGAGAGAGACTAAAAAACTTTTTGTTTTATTTAGGTAAACGTTTTTGTTTTTATTAATTTATTGTACTATCTTTGAATAGAACGAAAACCTTAAAAAGTTAATAATCCCATTTACATAAAAACACATAAAACCAATTCAATATGTTAATAAAGAACATTCAGCAATTCCGTACAAACTGGCGCAATGCTCAGGGATATGACATGCCCAACTGGGATGAAAATTTCATAGGTAGTGCACACGGAGAAAACAGTGGCTTTTATAAGATGGTCAATGGCATTGTCAATAATATAAAAGCAGACCTCACCCCCAAATTGCAGAATGCTCAGGATGAACAGGCAATTTATGAATTTCTTCAAAATGCCGCTGACAGTCAATCTACAGAATGTGCCGTTATCTATGATGATACCTATTTCATGGTTCTTAACAACGGACGGGCTTTTTCAGAAAAAGATCTTAAAGCTTTGCTGAATTCCTTTCAGGGAACAAAGGCAGATAAAACCAAGGTGGAGAATTGCGGGAAGATCGGACGTTACGGTATTGGTTTTAAGCTGGCCTACCGGCTGATGGGAAAATCGGACGGAGCAGAAGAATTGCTCAGAGACCTGGCCGGCCCTTTGTTATTCAGCTGGCATAATAACAAACAGTTTGAGGGTTTATTGAAATACAATGGTGGAAAAATGTCACTTGAGAATAAAATTTCCGGTGAAACAGCTCCCTGGCTTCTTAAAATCATCCTTGCCTGCTTCCCTACAAGTCCTGAGGAGTCTATCAAAAATCTGGATTATCAGGATGATGTACTTTTCAAGCAGGATGACCTTACAGAACTGGTTACCTTTCTTAATAAATACAAGCATTTGCTGGAAAACTTTTCCCTTAAACAGGGTTCTTTGTTTTTCCTTAGATTTGGCCCTAAAAAACATGAAAAGTTAAAGGAGTCACTACTGAATATCAAATCGGGCATCGGTTATGCTATGAACAACCTGAAAACGCTGGAGAAGGTGGCATTGCAGGATGAAATCATTGAAAAATTTGAAACGAATTTTGAGCGTTATTCCATACTTCCGGGAACTGAGGATTTCAAAAATATCGACCCTGAATTCCCGACCTGCCCAATTGAAATTTCGCTTGGGTTCCCTGCCTCTCTTGATCAGATGCAGGCACTTAAAGATGCTCCGAGTTTATATCAATTTTTTCCCATGCGCAATGAACGGCATGGCATGGCCTATTTTATTCATTCATCCTCTTTTGCAAAAATAACCGACCGGACACGTCTTGATGATCAGGGAGAGGCAAATATTGAGACCTTTAAATATATCAGCAGGTCACTTATACGAAACCTCAACAAGTACAAACAAGAGGACCTTAAGACCTACTGTCATATCTATCAGGCACTGCTTCTGACTAATCGTTCTACCGAGTATGATGCAGAGCTGATCAACAAATATCTCTACGAACCCCTGCTAGAATATATACAGATGAACATTCCCACCAATAAGGGTAATTTTTATCTGAAAGATTTAATAATTGCCAAGGGGACCGCCTTACCTATTGAACCAATGAGCCTGGGAATAGGAAGAGAATGGTTGTACTGGACAGATGTAGAGAAAGAGGATGATATTTTACGTTCTGCTGCCAATAATGCAAAACTTGGATTAAAACGTTGGGGGATCAAGGACCTTATCATGGAAGCCAACATGAGTCTTCTGAATAATTTCATTTCCGGTTTATCGGCAGAGGACTACAATACATTTGTATCCGAGCTCAAGAAAGTAGAGTTTGATGAAGAATTTTTGCTCAAGTTTTCAGACATAAAATGTTTTAAATTTACTTCCACTACGGGCAAGGCTCATTTTTATGCCATAAATGATCTGCAGGCACAGGAGGATATCTTTTTAATGAGTGAACGTATGTTGCCTATCAGAGATTCAATTAAGGGCCTTGGTTTTTCTGTATTGGAATTCAATATACTTGATTACTCTGTAATTCTTCAACAAATAGAATCTCAGCTCGATTATCTGACAGATGATTATGCCCTTTTCAAAAAAATAGAAGGCAAAACAAAAGATGCGGTACTTAATGTCAAACAAAAGCATAGCTTATATGCTTTTTTGAAAGACCTGGAGGGAGTAAAGCGCGATGAATTAAGGGCGGTTTCTCTTTTCAACAACAAAGAGGGACTTGCTGCACCACTCAATGGTTTGTTACCTGCAGATGCCAATGTAGAAAGATGGCTGGAAAACTTTAAGATTGCCAAGGAAGAGGACTCAGAAGTATTAGCAGAACAATATATTTCAAAAAAGAATAAATGGGAAACCTATAGTCACATAATAGTTCCTTTCTGGTCAGAACTTGTCAAGGGAATAGACAGTCAGAATGAAGAGGAATTAATGGAATTTTATCAAAGTGTTTCTGCTTATTTCAAACTAAAATCCGGACAGCCGAAATTAGATGAAGCCAATTATATATATACGGACATTAATAAGGGTTTTTGTAAACCATCAGAGGTATTTTATCACAAATGCCTTGAAAAAATAAAGGTTGAATATGAAGACCTCCGTTCTGCGGTGAACAAAGTATTAGGACTGGCACTGCCACACCCTTCAATTGTTCATTTGTTTTCCTCTGATCCTTTCCGCACAGCACCTACTACTGCTTCTAAAGAATGGAAAATGGGAATTGCTGAGTTGATTGAACATTGCAAAACCGCTGACCTGGGCCCTGATGAGAAAAAAGCATTTTTTATTTTATTGGCAGCAGTCCTCCCTCCAAAGGAATTGGCAAGAGTGCAATTGTTTTGCAATCAGAAGGGAGAAAGAATGGTTTTATCCAAATTGATTGCTTCAGGAAAATCGGTTGAGGCCTGGTTGGATGATTTCAGGATTGATGTCCATGAAGATAGTCTTACACTTCAAAATCACCTTGCAAAAGAGACAGATATATATAATAACATCCTATGCAATGAGTGGGATACATTGACTTCCCACTCTTCTGTACCTGCTAATATTAAAGCATTTTATCAGGGAGTAATGAAATATGCCTCCCTGGCAAAAGCCCCAAAACCGCTGACTTCAAATAACTATATATATGTAGACAATAATGTTGGTTTTCTTCCTGCTTCTCAGGTGTTTTTCCATGACGAGATGAAGAATGCGAACAAATACGGGGCATTGAAGACGGCCGTTCATTCACTTACTGATTTGCATGCACCTCACATTGATATTCTTGAGTTTCTGACTGAAAATGTACTTAAAACCAGAAATGGTATTTTAGCAAAATCTCTGGCCAATGATGTGGTAATTCTTGAAAATAGTGAAGCAGCCAGTCTTGTTCATTTTTTCGAAAAGACAAAAGAAGACCTGTTCACCTTCTTATATATTGTTGAAAGCCAGGATAATTCCAGAGAGTGTGAAGTAGGAAAACGTGCCCGAAATATTCCTTATGCTGTTGAAAAAGGACAGCAGACACTTGCTGAAAAAATTAACGCTATTTTTGGAGAAACTTATAAACTGCTTCCTTCTAAAATGTACATTACAGAGTACAGAAATAAGGGTTTGCTCAAAGGTTCTCAACTTTTTAACGCTATATCAAAATCAAAAGAAGTCTCTCCTGAGTTGCTCTCAGCCTTGATTGTAGAATCAGGAAATGCTGATGTCCAGGAACAGGTTTTCAGTAAAATTGATAAGATAGTACTCAAAGAAGGTCAGACCTACAATATTGATTCCTTTGAACATCAGACCCTACAGATTTTCAGAAATAAGGATGCGGACCACTCCAAAGTAAGATCAAAAATTTATATTGAAAACATTAATGGTGAATTGCATAAGCTTACTGATATAGGTTTTGATTCGAATATTACTTTTGCCGTTGAAAGATTCGGTAAATTCAACCTGAAATTATCTGAAGTATTGCCCCGCTTCAAAGAAATACAGACCTTGTTGCTTAACATTGCGGATCAGTTCATTGATTATGAAGCTCCGACAGTGTTACAGAGACGTTGTTTTGAAGGGGAAGAAAAACATATCAGAGAAATTTTTGACGAGCTAAAAAAAGATCATAGTATTCTTGAAAATGCCTATCAGTTATCGTTTGCCCTGCTTTATGCCAAGGACTCTGACAATAGTAAACTTATCAAAAACTTTTTGTTAAGAACTCAAGCAGATGACCCGGTCGAAATCAGTGCTTTTGACTCTTACCACCTTAACCCAAATTCATTTATTGATTCTGCTGCTACATTGAATCTGAATAACTATAAGGGCATTGATGATTTATTAAAAATCAAGGAGAAAGGTTCTTTCTCTTTCGGGAATCAAAAATTAGTCTACGAACCCTTTATTGAAAAAGGTACTTTTTTCTGTACTCCCGTAAGGTTGCCCGAAGAAAATGAATTACCTGAAAAATTGCAATCTGAAATTCTGAACTTTTTGTATTCCAAATGGTCTGCTATGTCAGATTTGGACAGACCATTGAAACTTGAACTGAAAACAGATAATGAAGGATCTATTGGTGGACTTATTCCAGAAACACTTGTCTATCCCGAAAATTATGCTCTGATAAAAGAACGGTTCCCTCAGTGGCTGATGAACTGGGTGGGCGGAGAAAAGGAAATTGTGGAGGAGAGGGTTGTAGAACAAAGTCGAAAACAGGATGATTTAACAGTTGCTGAAACAGAAAATAATTCTGAAGAAGATGCAGAAAAAGAAATCACGGAAGAAGAAAGTACTCCTGTCTCAAAAACAATACTGATTCCAAGGGGAAAATTATCTCTCCTGCATGCCGCAGGAGTTAATACAGGTCGTTCTACCCTGGTTAATGTAAGAAAGTATTTCCATACCAATACAGGTACTGCTGTTTCTCAAAAACAATTAAATGACCTTAGAAATCAGGAACAGGATTATCTTATTAATACCGTTTTATGGTTGCAATCTGAAGGAACGATTTTCACTTCAGAAGATGAAAGGTTATTTTGGTTGAGAAAACTGTATAATACTTTACCAAAACTTACAAATAACACTCCCCTGCCCTATATCATAAAATCTGATGGTGACCAACAGGAACCTACCTTTGAATACAAAGTCGAGAATCATGCAGATAAGGATTTATACTACTTTGATTCCAAACAGCAAAGACAATTGTATGATAAATTTGACATATCAATAGCTGAATTACTTATATGTCTGAAAGAAAACAACCGTTGTTGTTCAAATCTTGATATTAAAGGTGTAGATTTAAAAACTACAAAAGTAGAAAACAAACTTGATACGGAAAGACTGGAGGAAAACAGTCAGGAATGGGGTGCTGATCATTATATGAAATGGCGGGCAGATTCTGAATATTCAATTATGCTTTTTGATGGAAAAATGCCCTATCAGGTACATTTCCTTGATCTTGTTGTTAAAGAATATGAAGAAGGCAATGCTGTTTTATGTGACAAAAAAGCATTTGTAAATAATAATTCTACCAATATTGAGGAAGACTTGTTTTCTATAACTAAATATAACGGCCTCACTGAGGCGCACCTTCTTGGCTTACTTCGTTCAAAAAATGAGAACAAAAAACAAAGCGGTGGACACAAGGTTATTGAAACAGTCATTGAAACGGTAATTGTAGAAGAGAAATTAGCTGCTAATGAAGAAGCTATTGAAAACCCTTCAATTGAAGATATACAGAATTACAAAAATCAAAATACCAAAGGTAAACTGAAACTCGCCTTTGACATTTCTGAACTACCTGCCGAGATGCTTGAAGAATTAATGCAGTATGCTAAATCGGCAAAGATGATAGTAGAAAAGAAATCTGCTGACAAAGCAAAGAACAACTAAGATAATAAACTAAAAACCTCACCTGACATTATCGGGTGAGGTTTTTTTATGAGCAAAACTAAAGTAGAAGATCTAGTCAAGATCGGTAATTATGAACTCTACCCTTTGATTTTTTCTCTGTCCATCCTTGGTATTATTATCTCCTATGGGCTTGCGTTTTCCATAGCCACGATAAGACATTCTATCAATACTTATTCCGGAACGATTAAGATAATAGACCACACTTTTTGCTCTTTTAGTAGATAACTTGTCGCAGAAATCATCAGGAGGTAAACTATTTGTGTGCCCTCCTATTTCAAGAGCAAGATGTGAATTGGTTTTAAGAAACTTGTATAATCCCAAAAGAACCTTTTCTCCATTTCTGCTAACAGACGAAGAATCTGCCCTGAAATATAAATTCTCCAATCTGAATTTATCACCCACTTTCAAATCCCTGGCAACAATTTTTTGAGGGTCAAAATTTCCCTTGTCATGAATGACAATATTCTTCGCTGAGGTATTTGGTTTTACATTATTAACAAGGGGGTCATTATCGGGGTCGTCTTCAACCACAAGGTTAGAATCTTTTGTATTGTTAACTTTTTCAACAGGAACCTCTACAATATCAGTAGGAATTTCGCAGGAAAATATTTCTGAAGCAAAATCAATGAGTATATTCCCATTATAGAAATTAAAAGTGGGTGTTTTGTAATAAGCTTCTATACAGATGAAAGAATAATCATTATCTTCAGGAGTAAATTTAAATTCATAGTTTCTCCAGTCACTGTGATCTACAGGGTCTTTAATTTCATCAAGCAACTCCGCGCGGTCACAATAATTGTTTCCGGCCCAGATTCGCAGTACTAAGCCCCTGCTAAAATTGGTTGGTTGATTTTGATTTTTCTTAGTAGGACTAATATATTCAGTGGATTTGCAGGCATAAATTGAAAATTTATAACAGGTACCCTTAGTTATTGATTTTGACAAACGCTGCGCAATAGCTTCCCATGTTTTGTTTTCACGTGTTACCAAACCGACATAAGTTCTGCCATCATAAGCAGGGCGGGTAACATTAAACCCTCCGTAAGGTTGAATATCAGGAGGTGATTCCTGACTATGACCACAATTGGCCCAGGATTCAGGAGTCCGCCCGGCACGGGGCTGATCTTCAAAAGAAGGATTTTCCAGGTAAATCACTTCCGTATTCTGAGCGTCAGAATCAAAAGCAATAATCAGGGAAATAATAACTAGAAAAAATAAGGCTTTATACATTGCTAAATTTGAGTTTTATCAAAATTACAACTTTTATAAGGTTTTTACAAAAAATGTGCAAAACTATCATTCTGAACTTCAACTTTGTTTGATTATATAAAATTTTAGTAAAATAATAACAGTTTTAATAAGATTAAGGAATAAGATTTAAAAATGAATTACATAAAATATGGTAAAAAATAAATTTATAGCTGAAATTTGTCAAAAATCAATCCCGTTTAATTATTAAATTTAATACACCATTATAATCTTTAACTCAAAAAAGTACGAATTCAAATTTTGATACTATTTTAAAGAGACAAATAAAACAATTAAAAGTATATAATATCCTTTTTCTTTGTCTGTAATAGCTTAAAAATTATCTTTGCGTAAGGGCAATATAACTAGTAGATGATCTACTGAAACATTTTGGTTAACATATTTAGATTATATAAAAAATGCTTTCAGACTTTCAAATTAAACATGTTACAATAGAATTCACTGTAATTAAAAACATTTTTTAAAATGCGTATATTCAAGTTTGGCGGTGCATCAATTAAAGATGCTGAAGCTATAAAAAATGTAGCAAACATTGTTCGTCGTTTCAAAGACGATGAACTGTTGATTGTCATATCAGCATCAGGTAAAACTACCAATGCTATGGAGCTCGTTCTGACATCCTATTGGGACAAAAACAGAAAAAAAATAAAAGAGCACCTTGATAAGGTTAAGGCAAATCACCTGGCTATTCTGAATGACCTGTTTGACTCCCCGGATCACCCTGTTTTTAATGAAATACATGATACATTTATAGATTTGGAATGGATCCTTGAAGAAGAACCTCAGGATAGTTTTGATTTTCTTTATGATCAGATTGTTTCAACAGGAGAATTACTTTCAACAAAAATCGTAGCAGCCTATTTCAACCTCATTAATCTAACTACGAATTGGCTAGACGTAAGAGACTGTATACTTACAGACAATACCTATAGAGATGCTAATATAAACTGGGATGCTACTAAGGCTTCAATATCCGCTAAAATCCCCCCTCTTTTGCAAAAAGGGCTCATTATTACGCAGGGATTCCTGGGAGGCACTTCCGAAAATTTTACCACAACCCTTGGACGGGAAGGATCAGATTTTTCAGCCGCCATTTTTTCCTACTGCCTGAATGCAAAAGAAATGTCAATATGGAAAGATGTAGAAGGGGTTCTGACTGCCGACCCCAGGTTATTCGACAACCCTCCACTTATAGAAAAATTATCCTACACGGAAGCAATTGAAATGACCTATTACGGAGCACAGGTTATTCATCCTAAAACCATCCGGCCATTACAAAATAAAAAGATTCCATTGTATGTTAAATCTTTTTTAAATCCAGAAGGAACCGGAACAGTCATTGGCCAATTCGATGTAAAAGAATATGAGCCCATGATCGTGGTCAAAAAAAATCAGGCTTTATTGAAAATTGTATCCAAAGACTTTTATTTTGTGGATGAGGCCAGGTTTTCAAACCTCTTTGCTTCAATGTACAAACACCGCATTAAAGTTAATATGACTCAAAACACCGCACTTGCATTTTCCGTTTGTGTCAACGATTCTCCTGACAAAATTAAAAGACTCATTGAAGAATTATCTATTGACTATACTATAGATAAAATAGAAAACCTCAAATTAATAACTGTCAGACATTCATCTACAGCAGTATTTAAAAGAATCTTTGAAGGAAAAAAGATTTATCTTGAAGAAAAAATTCGTTCTAATATTCAACTGGTTATGAATAAAGACGAAGTATTATAATGACGTCATTGAAAATAAGAAAAGGATAGTTTTTATTTAAAATTGTTAAGTAATCTATAAAACGGAATCATTTTTGAACCTTATTTGTTATCCGTGTGCTCTCATTAACTCTTTTATACACTAATAATTCTATGTCTGATTCAGACAAACTCAAAAAAACTAAAAATGAATAAAATTTTATTTGTATTAGCCTTAATTTGTATTAGCAATTCAGGATTCGCACAAGACAAAGCATCAAAGACTTTGGTAAAGTCAATGGACCCGAAAGAAACTTCGGCAATTAATTTTGATTTCCGAAATAAAGGAATTGAATCCGGTCCTTGGGATGAAGGAATTATCAGAGTAGAACTTGAGGTCACTGCAAATTTTCCTGAAGCTGTTTTGGCACAATTGGTAAAAGCCGGCCGGTATTCTCTTAGTTCTTCTATCAATGGAGATGTTTTTAACATTATGGCTAAAAATCTTGATAAGGCTGTTACTATAGGTGGTAAGGACCTTGACGATCATGTACGCATAATTATTCAAACACCAGGATATTATGCTGTAAATGAAGGAATGCTTCAAAAAAGCTTTCCCGGAGACCTTGTTGGAGAAATTGTAGGAAGGGCTGCATCAAAGGAAGATGCAGAAAAAGTAATTTCAGGAATGAGAAAAATTAAGGAAAAGATAGATTTTAATATCAGATTTGTCTATGAAAAAGATAAAGAAAAGGACAAGGATAAAAAAGTTAAAAACAATGAGGGAGAATCTACTGTTACAAGACCTCAGTTAAATGATCAGGAAGGTGAAGGATTAAGAAATTCAGGATTTATTGGTGGCAAAGAAGATAAGCTCAATGCCGATTCATCTCTCAAGGATGTTCAGTCAAGGTATGGTGATATTATCATGGGAGGTATGCCACTTGATGATTTTAATGACTGATTCACTCCCATTCAGCACCTTGTTATTCAGCATTTTAAGATTTCATTGCCTACAAAGCAGCTGATTTAATATATATTAAAATCAAATTAGTTATTATTATTTCAACATTTTGCCTACTTTGAAGATTGAATTGATTATTAAAATTATTTATTTAACAGTACAGGTTGTTAAATTACATTATCATTTTTTAATTATACGAACATAAAATCATGAAATTATTCTCTTGTTTTTTATCCATTTTTATTTTTAGCAACCTTGCTTTTTCACAGGTTCATGAATCAAATAAAAGTCTGGTAAAAACCCTTAACCCCAAGGAATGTCCAAATATTAAAATTGATATTAAAAACAAAAACCTGAATGCTGAAATCTGGGACGAGGGTACAATACGTCTTCAACTTGATGTAAAGGCCAATGTTCCTTCGGCAGTTCTTAGTCAATTAGTTAAGGCAGGACGTTATTCTCTTGATGGAGGTAAGGATGGTGAAACTTACATTGTGATTGCCCCTAACCTTGAAAAGGCGATTCGAATAGGTGGTAAAGACCTGGAAGAGATAATAACTATTACCGTTCAGACTC
This sequence comes from uncultured Aureispira sp., assembly GCA_905480075.1. Taxonomy (GTDB): domain Bacteria; phylum Bacteroidota; class Bacteroidia; order Chitinophagales; family Saprospiraceae; genus Aureispira. Next base: position 26,168 of record CAJQOX010000222.1, read on the forward strand.
CGGGATATTTTGTTCTTAATGACAATATGTTATCCAAGGATATTGATGAAACTACAATTGCTGCCCGGTCAAATAATGCAGAAGAAGCGGCAGCAATGATTAGAAAAATGAGAGCGATCAATCAGAATGTAGAATTACATGTCAATGTTGTTTCCACTTCCGGATATAAGGGTGAAGTAGATTTATCAAAATATAAACTGGTCATTGATGGTAATGAAATTACTGCAGATCAGGTTTCATTTGAAGAAGATAGCAGCAAATAATTTTTTAAGGTAAACTACCCTGTTTATATTGTTCAAAACCAACTTTGTATAGCATTGGTGGCTTTACAAATTTTAAAATAAACAAAAAATAGAAATAGATAGTATGTCGAAAGTTATTGACTTACCCGGTAGTAAACGCATCATCAAAAAAAATAAAATTTAATTATACTTCTGTTCCTAACTTCAAAGGCAAGGCACATTTTGTTACTTATGCTCGCAGATAAGAAGAATTTCACATAAAAATAAGGCTTAACACCGACGAAGTGACCTCTTTCACTTCGTCTTTTTTTTGAAAGCTCTTAAAAAGCAGTACTTCAGGCAGATTTTAATAGTATTAATTAATGATTCAGAAAAACCAGTGTTTTATAGTTACGGATTTATATTATTCTATTTTAAAATATGTCAGAATACAAGGCATTTTTTTGCTTTTTTTTATTATAATCTGAATATAGCTAAGTATATTTGAGACGCCGGAATCTTCTGAAAAAATATTTCAATTTCCGCTTATATTCAATTATCCCTTAAAATTTTCACCTCCTCCTTTTCAATAATATTTGATGCGCCTGAAAAGTATAGAAATAAAAGGCTTTAAAAGCTTTGCTGATAAAACAATTATTAATTTCAGCGAAGATGTTATTGGCATTGTCGGTTCGAACGGCTGTGGCAAATCCAATATTGTAGATGCTATTCGTTGGGTTCTTGGCGAACAAAAAACCAGTCAACTCAGGTCTGAAAGTATGACTTCAGTAATATTTAATGGAACTAAAGGCCGAAAATCTTCAGGCAGGGCTGATGTTGCCCTTATTTTCATTAACGACAAAGGAATTTTGCCAGTCGAATTCAACGAGGTTTCCATAAGAAGAACATTGTATAAGGATGGCAATTCTGAATACCATCTCAATGGCGTTAAATGCCGGTTGAAAGACATCACAAACCTCTTGGTAGATACAGGCATGGGCTCAGATTCCTATGCTATTATTGCCTTGGGTATGGTTGATGATTTGTTGCAGGACAAAGACAACTCCAGGTTAAAACTTTTTGAACAGGCAGCAGGAATTTCAAAATATAAAAACCGCAAAAAAGAAACACTCAAAAAACTGAAAGGCACTGAAGCGGATTTATCTAGGGTTGAAGACTTGCTTTTCGAAATCAACAAAAACCTGAAAAGCCTGGAAAGACAGGCTAAACGTGCTAAACGTTATTTTGAACTTAAAGATGAATACAGAAGATTAAGTCTTGAGTTGAGCTATTTCAAAATTGCTGAATGTAAAAATTCCTATAAAAATTTAAATCAGCAAATCGAGGAAGAACGTCTGACAAAAAAAACTCTTGAAAAAGATATCCTTTTATATGAAAAAAAGGTTGAAAAAAACAAATCGGGAAATCTGAAAAATGAACAACACCTTGCTTCTTGTCAAAAAAAGTTAAATCAGATTGTCAATAAAATTAAAAGTAAGGAAAATGATAAAAAAATTCTCACACAAAAAACCATATTCCTTCAACAAAACAATGAAAATCTTGATGAAAGAATCAATACAAACAACAAAAAACTAGTTGATACGGAACAGACTGTAGAAAAACTCAGTGATAAACTAGATGAAGAATACAAAATTGGAAAAGATTTGAGCAGTCAGCTGAATGATTCCAAGGAAAGCCTTGAATATATCAGAAACCAACATAAAAATACAAAAAATGAACTGGAAGATTTTCTGAAACAGCATCAGGAATTGAATAATACAGTTTTTGAACAGGAAAAACAGTTAGCTTTTGTTCAGAATAAAAAAGAATCAACGATTAAAAGTATTGAACATCTCGATAAATTAATACAACAAAGAACAGAGGAACATGAAGGTGTGGAGGAACAGGTTTTTCATTTCAGTGAATTGCAGAAAACCCAGGAAGCATCGATTAATGAAATGGCAGAAGCCGAAGAACTTCGCAAGACGAAACTAGAAAAAATTGAATGGGAAATTGATGCAGTTAAAGAAATATTGACTGATAAAAACAGAAAGCTTGATTCTAAAAAAAATGAACATAATTTACTTAAAAGCCTCGTTGAAAATATGGATGGCTTTTCAGAATCGATAAAATTCCTCAGCAAAAATCAATCATGGGCTCAGAATGCGCCTTTACTATCTGATATTTTTTACTGCGAACCAACCTATAGAACTGCTATTGAAAACTTTTTGGAACCCTATTTAAGCTTTTTTGTTGTTCAGGATTTTTCGGAAGCCCTGAAGGCAATAGATTTACTTGAACAAAATCAAAAAGGGAAAGCTAATTTCTTCCTACTAGATCAGCTCGATAACAAAAATGAATCCTCAACCGAAGTGCCCCCGGGTGCAGTCAAAGCATTGGATGTTTTAAATTTTGATAAAAAATACAAAGCATTGGCAAATCATTTATTAGATCATGTCTTTATCTCCCCTAAAATAGTTGAAACGAATAAACTGGGAACCAATAATGTATGGCTTACTGTAGATGGTAAATTTATTCAGAAAAATTTCTCTGTAAGAGGTGGGTCTGTAGGTGCTTTTGAAGGAAAAAAACTGGGACGCAAAAAAAATCTGGAATTACTTGAATCGCAAATCCTGAAATTAAATGAAGAAACTGAAAAAATTAATTTCAAAGTTAAGGATTTAAGAACTGAACAACAAAACCTGAGAGAAGCCAATCAGCAAAGAGAAATTCAAAAAAGACAAAATGAATTAAATATTACTATCAGAAAGGCTATCACCATAAAAAGTAAATTGGATAGTTTTGAAAAATTCATTAAAGAAACT